>JAISCC010000047.1 GCA_031265845.1 Treponema sp. | reverse complement strand
CCAATATTATATAAATTTAATGCCTTGAATCCATAATCCACCAATAATGTTAAAGCTTCCGCCCCATACCCTTTATTCCAATAGTTTTTATTTCCTATAAATATTCCAACTTCACCTGTTTGATTTAAATTATCTATTTCCATAAAACTACAATTACCTATCAACGTATCGTCTCCCAAAGCTATTATTCCATAATTATGACCTTTAGCCAATTCAGCTATTAACTGTTTTTCAGTGTTTAAATCTAAAGATTTACTGTACCGTACCAAATTTAAAGTTATTTCTAAATCGTTTAGCCATTCGGTATATTTTTCCGCGTCATTCATATCAATTGGGGATAAATAGCATTTTTTCCCAACTAATTTCTTAAAATACATTTTTACCCCTTCTCAAGGTTTTTTAGTGTATATTGTTTAAAACATTTTTATTATACACTAGTTTGATTTTTTAGTCAACCTTTTTTCTAAATTTTTAACCAATTTAGGGCAAATTGCACATAACATGTTATATGCGCTTTGCGCATTAGCAACCGCCGCCGCCATTTGTTCATCGGAAACGTCGCCACTACGATAAATCGGAGTATTGGCGGCATCGCCCAGATAACCGTAAACCTGTAATCCGCAATCGCATTCGCGGCCGTCGCAATCGCAATTTTCGCCGATGCCCAGATGGTTTTTACCATTTGGATTCATCGTCGCGCATGCGTACAGCGGGTCGATTTGCGTATCCAGATAATCCTTTAACGTTGTCGTTACCGCCGACGCGTCCTGGGTCGCGCCCACTGTCACAATCCATTTCTCGCCCGCCGCCTCCAATCCATTCGCGCCGGACACGACGACAACTTTCTCAACCTTGCCATTCATCACCTCCGCGTCGTCCGCGTCCAATCCGTCCCAGCCGTTCTGGACATTCATCACAGCCGCGTCCATTTGCGCACCCGTCACGCCCGCATCGCTGCGGTAAACGCGGATTCCATTCGTCAATGTCTTGTATTCAATAACCGCGCAATCGCATTTTCCCTCGTCAGTGCCACATTTACACACGTCCCATTGTTCTTTTTCCACGCATCCGCACAACACAGGGACCCTCTCCGCGTTATCGCACGCGGCGACAATCGTTCCCAATACAATCGCGGCCATGCCAATGGCTGACACCTTCCTTAATCCCGCTTTTCTTGCCATAATTCCCTCAAACATTGTCATTCATTTTCATTTCAAACGCTCCTCCACATAATTTAACAATCGCTCACTGACGAGCGGTGTGGTGTCAGACACTTTTGTTGATGTCAGACACCGGACGATGATCAACGACTGAATCCGTATGTGGCGTCAGGCGCTCTTTCAGCCTCTTTCAGCCTGATCATCTCCGTGCATATACATCATCCGGCAACGCCGGGTTTCTTCTTCCAAATCTGTCATGTACCCATAACCAAGCCTGTCATGTATCCATAACCAGTCCTGTCATGCGCCCTGATCTAGGTTTGAACGGTCAGCTTGAAGTCTGATCGTATTTCCCGCAGGGTTTTCAGCAGGGCCGCGCCGTTCTTCGCCGAGCTTTGGGGGACGACTTTCAGGACGTATTCGCCGCCCGCGACAAGGTTCGCCGGGACAATCGACTTGAGGGTCCGCGGCTCATTGACCGCGATGATCTCCGCCTTGACCGGCGGGTTCAGCCCGTCGTCGAACCAGAGTCCAACCTCGTCTTTGTGTTTGTCGTCCCCCTCGATCTTGATCCCATAGCCCCGGATCGTCAGCAGGTTCCCGATGGTCATACCCTCGTCCACCGCCTCGGCGACAAGTCCGTCGGTCTGGTCAACGCCGTCAAACTGCACCTCCACCCGCTCCCGGATGTACCGCCGGAACGGCGCGGCGCTCTGCATACGGACTTCCGGGTGGAGCCCCTCGGAGAGGCTCGTCTCCGCGCCTTTGTATTCCCCGGGCAGGCGGATGCGCAAGTTAAAAAGCGGGGTTTTGATTTTGTACCCGTCTGCGGCAAGGTAATAGATAAGCTCGCAGCCTGCGGCCAGGCCCTCCTCTATCACCTTGGGCTCGGTCTCAATGTTGTACACCGCCGCCTTGCTGGCTATGCCGTGGATGTCCAGTTCCGGCTGGTGCACGGCCCGTAAATTGTAGGGCTTTTTCGCGTCGGGCAAAAAAGCGTGGACGAATTTCGCCGTAACCTTGTGGATCACGTCCTTTACCGTAAAATCAAGCGCCATAAGAATCTCCTTGACAATAGAATTATGCAATCCCGCGCTCTGCGCGCCTTGTGTGGGCGCGGCATAAGGCGGGGATAACCATGAGGGAATGCCCCACAACAGCGGGACCGGGCGAAGAGGAAAACGGACGGATGATATGTGGATGTCCGCCGTTACATTACAAGAGAATGTATATATAATAATGGGGGGGGGGGGGGGCGTACTTATATTTCAGCTCAACGTTTTTCAAGACTCTCCACCGTCTTTTTTCAAGCTCTCTCACAAGCTCTTTCAGACCATAATAGCACGTTGTTTCCCCATTGTCAAGAAAAATTTTGGCAATTTATTGTAAATTCCCACGGACCCAGATGGTTCGGGCGCCATGTGCACGAGCCGGCGGGTCTGGCTCGCCGCGCGGTTCGGCGAACAAGACGCCTCTGACAAGACGTTCCGTGTTTTCATTCGCTGAATATGGTTTGTATGATATCTTCGACGCTCTGCTCATGAATCGATATGTTTTCCGCGTTATACCGGTTTATTAGCGTTGTGAGCGCGTCTTTGGGACGCACGCGCTTCGCGGCTTTGATAATCCAGACGTTGTTTTCACTCGCGCACAGGCTGAAATCAGCGTCTTCCATCCAGCGCGGGGCTTCCGCCCGCGCGGAGGCGAACTCCAGTTTTATCATGAAACTGTCTTCGTACCGGCTCTTGAAGTCGCTGAGAGCGCCGTCAAAGAGCTTTTTCCCCTTGTCTATCAAAATGAGCCGTCCGCACACAGCCTCAATGTCGTCCATGTCATGCGTGGTCAGCATGACGGTGGTGTTTTTTTCTTTGTTGAGCGCGAGAACGCTCTGACGCAAAATTTTTTTGCTCATCACGTCAAGCCCGATGGTCGGCTCGTCAAGGTACAGCACGTCAGGGTCGTGCAGCATGGCGAGCGCGAGATTCGCCTTCATTTTCTGCCCCAAGCTCAATTGCCTCACCGGCTGCCCTATAAAATCCCCCATGCCAAGCAATTCAATGTACCGGCTCTTGTTGCGCTCGTACACGGCGGGCGGAATGTCGTACAATTTCTGGTACAGGCCGAACGTGTCCAGCGCGGGCAAGTCCCAGTACAATTGGGAGCGCTGCCCAAACACCACCCCTATGCGCTTCGCGTTCTTTTTCCGCTCCCGGTACGGCGCTACGCCGCCGACGCGTATTTCCCCCGCGTCCGGCGTGAGCACGCCCGAAAGCATTTTAAGCGTCGTGGATTTTCCCGCGCCGTTCGGGCCGATGTATCCGCAGATTTCCCCTTTCTCAATGGAGAAAGAAATGTCGTCGACCGCTTTTTTTGTTGTGTATTCGCGGTGAAAAAGCGAGAGCAACGAACCAAAAAAACCGGATCGGCTCTTGAGTATGTTGAAATTCTTTGAAACATGCGACACTTCTATAAAACTCATGTTCGCTCCTTTCCTTTCTAATTTTCGTTTTAACTGCCAACGCTTTGATATTTGGACAACGCCCAATTCCACAACAGGACGCTCAAGGCGAAGAGGATTATCCCCACAAGCGGCGTACAGTAACCGAGAGCCGGCGAAAAGGCGCCCGGCGCGGACGCGCCGCCGTCTTTCCCCAATATCGCCGAAGCCGGATAAAAATTCATAAAGGCGACCGGAAGGACAAACGTCAATACGATTTGCAGGAACAAAGGATATATGGCTATGGGGTATTGGGTGAACTTCTGAATGGCGTATGACAATTCAAAAAGCGGATTCTCCTGTATCAGAAAGAAACTGGCCGACGAGATCGCTATCATAAACGCGGCTTGAACCAATATCGCGCCGAGGAGCATAGCCAAAAAGGTCAGCGCGGCGAGCGGTGAGAATGAAAGCTTTGCGTTGACGCTCGCCATGATCATCACGACAAAAGAAAGGCTGACGTGGCTTACATAGCCGAAATTGAAACCGGTGTAAAATTCGTGCAGGAAAGGGCTTGTCGGCTTTGTCAACGCGCCGTCAAATTCGCCCGTGCGTATTTTCGTCGCAAGGGTTGTCGACGGGTTGTAAAAAAACGTCGCGGCAATCGCGTAAGAAAGCAGGTTCACCGCGTACATGAAAATCATCTCGTCCGCGCTCCATCCGGCGAGCGCGTCAAACGCGGTCACCATTATATACAGCGTGGCGAACGTCGCGCCATAGCCAAGCCATTGTCCGGCGACGCCGGCCCAGAACGCGGAGCGATGCGCTGTGGCGGCGCGAATCGCTGTTTTGGCGAAGTGGATGTAAAGGAACGCTATTTTACGCACGTCAGCCTCCGTTTATTGTCATCTTTTTCAGTGCCCGCCTCCATAAAAGGCTTGAGACGCCGAAAAGGGCGAGCGCCCAGCCGAGCGCGACCGCCAGGCTTTGCGCCGCGTGGCCGAGCGGAATTTTCCCCAGCCAGAGATCAATGGCTTCAAAGGTGATGTATCGAAACGGCAAGACCGCGCTCGCCTGCCGCAAGGATTGCGGGTAAAACCACAAGGGGATGAACGTGCCGCCCAAAAACGTGATTCCCGCGTTCAAATACCATGAGAGGTACCACGTGGCTTGCGTCCAGAACGCGAGGAGCGCCGTTATATAGACAAGCTCAAATACAATCAGCGTCCCAAGAAAAAGAGACGCCAGAGACGCAAGGGCGCAAGCCGGCGAAGGCGGCGATGGAAACTCAATGAAAAAACAGCTTATGAGTATCACCGGCAAAGCCGATGTGGCCATGCGATAGGCGTTCTTTCCCATCATAACGCAGAACACGTACAACCGGAACGATACGGGGCGCAGGAAATGCATGATCACCGACCCGTCCCGGATTTCCGCGCCCAACTCGTTTATAATGGCGGGTTGCGTGAGCGCCGCCGCCATCGTGTTGATCGCCACAAAGAGCATCATCTCTTGCAGCGTTAGCCGCGTTATGTCCTGCCGGACGCCGGTCTTGATGAGAACCGTCCAGAGACACGCCTGAATGAAGAAATTCAGGACGGATCCCAGCAGTCCCATCGCCGCGGCAAGATGGTACATGGCTTGAGATTTAAAACTTTTATAAAAGAATGTTAGATAGGTGTCAATAACAGCCACTATGCGTCTAGTATACCCTCATTGGCGGGTCTATGCAATCCGTAGCGCTTCGGCAACGTTGATTTTATCTGAATATTCTGTGCGGTTTGGATGAAAAACACGAACAGCGCGAGCGCCGCGAACTTTCGCTTTGACGCAATCTATTCTGTTCATAGCGTTCATGCGGTTCGTACTTTCATTTTATGTGATTTAACCGGCAAGCGTCTCGTGCGTTTCTTGAAGCTGTCTGCGTATCGGCAGTTTCTGCGGGCATTTTGCCTCGCACACGCCGCACTGAACGCATGCGGAGGCGTCTTTGTATTTGCGCCAGTCAACTTTGCCGATTTGCGCGTAGTTGCCGCGGGCATAGTCCGTGAGTCCGTACACGCGGTGGTAGTTCATCAGCGTAAAGACTTCCGGTATATTTATGTCTTGCGGGCAAGGCATGCAATACCGGCACCCGGTGCAATAAAGCCCGGAAAGCCGCGCGTTTTCCTTGACTTGCTCTTCAAGATGCGCCCTCTCTTCGGCGCTCAAAGGAGACGTATTGCTGGCGATAGCAACGTTTTCTTCAACCATCTCAACGCTGCCCATGCCCGAAAGCGCGATATTGACATTGGGATTGGTGAATACGAATCGCAAGGCTATTTCCACCGAACTTTTAGGTTTGCCCGGAAGCAGGGCGCGGATCGCTTCCGTGGGCGTTCCCAGCCTCCCTCCGCCCACCGGACCCATGACCGTAACGCCAAGCCCATACGTGTGGGCGCGTTCCATGCCGGCTTCATTGGAGCGGTCAAGCAGATTGTACTGGCAGAGCAGGGACTCAAGCGCACCCTCGCCCCGTTTCAGGATTTCCGCGAGATTATCGGGTTTGTCGTGAAAAGAGAAACTGATGTGCCGCACCACGCCCTGTTCTTTGAGTTTTTTCACCCTGTCCATAGGTCCGTCTTTGGCGCAGATGCTGTTGATGTACGTTTCAAGGCTAATGCCCCAAAAATGGTAAAAATCTATATAGTCTGTGTCAAGTTTTTTCAGGGAACGCTCAAGCCGTTTCTCAAAGTCATCGCCCGATGCATTTTCAATCGGGTTTTTCGTGGACAGAAAAATTTTGTCACGAAAACCTTTGACCGCTTTTCCAAGTATGATCTCGCTCACGCCGTCGCAGTAATACGGCGCGGTGTCAAAGTAGTTCACTCCAAGTTCATACGCCCGTTTGATAACGGCGATTCCTTTTTCCTCATCAAAGATCGTTTTTCCCTCCTTTTCTATGGAAGGAAGTCTCATACAACCCATGCCGAGCCGCGAGACGTTCGCTCCGGTTTTCCCGAATGCTACATATTGCATAACAAAATCTCCTTTTGCCAAATGGCTTCAAATCAGGGCTGGCTTCAATTTGAAGCCAGCCCATTTTTTAACTAATCGGAAAGCGTGGCGAATGCCGGACGAATTCGCTTGGAATTCGCTTGGAATTCGCTTGGAATTCGTCCGGCAAATGCCCGGCATTTGCCTTATGATTTCCGGGGTCTGCCGCGTTTTTTGGGCGCATCTGGCGCGGGCGTCTCAACCGCCGGAGATTCAAGTTTTGCGCGGGCAGGACGACCGCGTTTTTTAGGCGCGGACGGCGCGGGCGTTTCAACCGCCGGAGCCTCAACTTTTACGCGGGCAGGTCTGCCGCGTTTTTTGGGCGCGTCTGGCGCGGGCATCTCAACCACCGGAGATTCAAGTTTTGCGCGGGCAGGTCTGCCGCGTTTTTTTTGCGCGGGTGGCGCTTTCACGGACGCCGCTTCCTCGCCGCCTATATCAGGATTGTTGATCACCGCTTGGGCTGCGGCAAGGCGGGCGAGCGGTACGCGGAACGGAGAGCAAGACACGTAACTGAGACCGGCGCGGTAGCAGAAGTCAATGGTTTTGGGGTCTCCGCCGTGTTCGCCGCAAATGCCAACCTTGAGATTGGGCTTCACCCCGCGCCCCTGTTCCGTTGCGTAACGGATGAGGAAGCCGACGCCTTCTTCGTCAACGGATTTGAATGGGTCAACATCAAGGACATTCTTCTCAAGGTATTCGGGCAGGAACGCCGCCACATCGTCGCGGCTGAAGGCGAACGTCATCTGCGTGAGATCATTGGTGCCGAAGCTGAAGAAGTCCGCATACTTTGCGATATGGGCCGAACGGATGGCGGCGCGCGGCACTTCAATCATGGTGCCGATTTTTATCGGCATCTGCACTTTTTCTTCATCAAACACCCGTTTAAGAGTCGCTTCCGCGCAGGGGCGGAGCAACTTGAGTTCCCGCGCAGTCACCACAATCGGAATCATGATTTCCGGTTGAACCGGGACGGTTTCTTTCAGGCATTGAATAGCCGCGCGCGCGATGGCTTCAACCTGCATATCGTAGATTTCAGGGTAGGTGACCGCAAGACGGCAGCCGCGGTGTCCAAGCATGGGGTTCTGCTCCTTGAGCCTGTCGATCTTGGGCTGGAGGGTTTCTATTGACATGCCGAGGCGCTCCGCCAATTCCTGGGTCTCTTCCTGGGTATGCGGGACGAATTCATGGAGCGGCGGATCCAGAAGCCGAATGGTAACCGGACGCCCCGCCATAGCCTTGAATATGCCGTAAAAATCTTTTTGCTGAAGCGGCAGTATCTTTTTCAACGCTTCTTTGCGTTCTTCAACCGAGTCCGCCACGATCATGGCGCGGAAATGAATGAGTTTTTCCTTGTCAAAGAACATGTGCTCGGTGCGGCACAAGCCCACGCCCTGAGCGCCGAAATTAAACGCGCGCTTCGCGTCTTCCGGCTGATCCGCGTTGGCGCGCACTTCAAACCCTTTAATGTCACCGCGTACGGCCCCTGCGCGAACGCTGTCGCACCAGAGCAAGAACGTCTGCATTTCGTTCGAAATTTCAGGCTTCACCAGCGGAAGCTGCCCTTCATACACCTCGCCCGTCGAACCGTCAATGGTGATCCAGTCTCCTTTGCTCAAGGTTTTTTCCCCGATGACGACCTGATCGCCCTGAATGACAACATCTTTCGCGCCTACAATACAGGGAGCGCCGAAACCGCGAGCGACAACTGCGGCGTGGCTTGTCTTGCCGCCGGTCGAGGTGAGGATGCCCTGAGAAACCACCATGCCGCCTATATCTTCCGGGCTGGTCTCCTGCCGTACAAGCAACACTTTTTCCCCGCCTTCGTGCCACTCTTCAGCTTCCTGAGCGGAAAACACGATTCGTCCGCAGCCGGCGCCCGGAGAAGCGTCGATGCCCTTTGTCAGCGACTGGGCTTCTTTCAAGGCGTTGGCTTCGATCATGGGGTGAAGCGCCTGATCCAGCAAGGCTGGAGTGACGCGCGTAATCGCCGTTTTTTTTGCGATGAGTTTCTCGTTCACCATATCCACCGCGATTTTTATAGCCGCGGCGCCGGTGCGCTTCCCGTTTCTGGTTTGCAAAAGGAATAATTTTCCATCCTGAACCGTGAATTCCATATCCTGCATGTCGTGGAAATGCTTTTCCAATTTGTTTCTGATTTTTACAAGCTGATCGTAAATCTTTTTATTCCTCTGTTCCAGAGTGGCTATTTTCTCCGGCGTTCTGATGCCGGCGACCACATCTTCTCCCTGAGCGTTCATAAGGTATTCGCCATAGAAAATATTTTCGCCGGTTGAAGGATCGCGGCTGAAACAGACTCCCGTGCCGGAATTTTCACCCATATTTCCAAAAACCATTGACTGCACATTTACAGCGGTGCCTTTCACATTTTTAATTTCATTGAGTTGGCGGTATTTTATGGCGCGTTCGTTGTTCCATGAACTGAAAACCGCGCCTATCGCGCCCCATAATTGATCGTTCGGATCCTGCGGAAAATCTTTTCCCGTTCCTTCCCGTACAATTTCTTTATACTCTTCCACTAACCGCCGCAAATCGTCCGCGTCCAAATCGGTGTCAAGCTGTACGCCTTTTTCTTCTTTTATCCGTTTTATCGCGTCTTCAAAATTCTTATGCGGGACTTCCATCACCACATTGCCGTACATCTGAATAAATCTGCGGTATGCGTCCCACGCAAAACGGGGGTTGCCTGTTTTTTTTGCCAGACCTTCCACCGCGCGATCATTGACGCCCAGATTAAGAATGGTGTCCATCATGCCGGGCATGGAAACCGGAGCGCCTGAACGCACGGAAACCAGGAGCGGATCTTTTGGATCGCCCAATTTTTTCCCCATCAATTTTTCAAGTCTTTTTAAGTTTGCCGCGACGTCTTTCTCAAGACCTTCAGGATATTTCTTTTTATTTTCATAATACGCGGCGCACACTTCGGTTGAAATGGTGAACCCAGGCGGAACCGGTATTCCGAGCCTGCTCATTTCCGCTAAATTAGCGCCTTTGCCGCCGAGTATATCCTTCATTTCGGCGTTTCCTTCGGTGTTCCTCTCACCGAAGAAATAGACATTTTTCAGTTTCTGCTTTGCCATAAAGCCTCCAAATAGAATTAGCCATTTTTAATTTTATGAAAACGGCTGGTATGCGAATAATTATATATATTGTGAAAAATATTTGCAAGTGGTTTTTGCAAGAAAACACGAAGAATTTGAAACACTTGCTTTTCTTTCAGCAATGCGCTATGCTTCTTGCAGAAGGAGAAATATATGGCTGATATTACTTATAATATTGAGAAGACGCTCGGCGTTCTTTCTGAAGAAAAGAGCGGTTGGAAAAAAGAAGTCAATCTGGTTTCATGGAATAACAGAAATCCTAAAATTGACATTCGGGACTGGTCCCCTGGGCATGAAAAAATGGGAAAAGGCGTAACGCTCACCAAAGAAGAGGCGACGAAGCTCGTGGAGTTCCTTGCCGCGGCGATAGACGACTGCTAAACGAGAAGGCGAGTTAAAACGCCGCGAGCGCACACGCGACGCATTTAGATTGATCGGAATTAATCACGCCTACACCGTTTTTTGAGGCGCGGGAAGAAATCCGGCGCCTCTGCTCAAGCGCCGAAAAAGTGAGGCGCGAATCTTGAAGGATGTTTTGCTATGCGCAAGAACGCTCCTGCGGGCGCTTGGCGGCGATCCCGAACAAGCCAGGCGGCGTGGAGTGAATGGTTGGTCTATTAGCGGAATGCGGGAGAAAAGCGATGCGGCGCGCTCGTGTAATGGCCAGAAAAAGCGCCACAAAACAATCCGATCAACCGCTCTGCGCCCGCTTTGCGCCCGCTTTGCGCAGGCGGCGCAACGGCGTGTCTGCGTTTGCGCGTTCCGCGCGGAGATATTCTTGCTTGGGCGCAGACGTAATGTGCGAGCGCTATCCCCGCCCTTTAGCGAGCGTTCTTCATCTCAGGCGGATTCATTGATTTCAGTCTAATATTCAGGCGCATTTCCATTCCGGCTGCGGCATTTCTCTGGTTTGCAACAAAACGGCTTGGCAAATTCTCTGGAAGAATACGGGCGGTTGATAGAATGCGCTCATACCATTGAGACGGAAAAAGAAACGCTTATTTTTGAAAAGACACTATATGAAATATTGAACAAAAGGCGGCGGGCGTGTCAAGAATGGATATGCTAGTATCCTCAAAAAAAAACATCCGATTTGACTCTTAATGAGATTAAAAGATGAAACTGTCATAAATGTCATCGCGATATTGGGAAATATAACCATAGGGGACCTTTAAAAACTTCAGTTTTTAGAGGTTTTCTTACCCTTCTGGAAAAAAATTGTGTTTGTATCATTCGTTGCAAATAAAGAAGTGGAAATTTTCGCCAGAGGTTCCCCATAATAAAAGCGGGCGCCGCCGCATAATCCGCTGGTGAAAAGCCGCGTCCCGCAAGGCGCGTTTTGAAAAAGCCTCCAGCTATTTTGTGATTATTATTTTACTCAACCACATTCCCAACAATACAAACAATAAGCATAATATGTTGTTTAATAATATATTTACAAGAGCGTGTTTAACAGCGCCATTGATAAAATATTGAACCGTCTCCAATGAATATGTTGAAAAGGTTGTATAACCTCCCAGAAATCCGGTGATCAAAAACAACCTCCACTTGACATTCATTGAGAACAGGTCAAAAATAGTTGTCAAAAAACCTATTAACAGCGCCCCAATGCAATTGACAAAAAGAACGCCGAGGGGAAATTTAATATTTATGGACGAGTTTATAAATTGACTTGAAAAGTATCTCGACAACGCCCCAATTCCACCGCCAATAACAATATATAAATAATGCATTTTAACGCTCCCGCTTCTATTGAAATCAAATAGTGTTTATACATTGTTTTGGTTGGTTTGTCAATAGCTTTCTATTAATTGGCGGCGAATCCGCTTGATACAATGTCCAATCAATTTTATCCGTTTGACAGATTTCTCTATATCGCCGTCCCGTTTAATATGCTCCCGCATCCAACCTTTAGATTCCAGTGCGGGATATATAAGTTCAAAGCGGGTCTGGGATTCGTTTTTGGACATATAAAAAGTTTCCATTTTCGCTGAAATATTGTGGATGATTTTTATGAGGGTCTGTATATTCGCCGATATGCCGTCCACCGCGTTTTTGGTGGTTGCGGCATGCTTGCGGATTACGCCACTGCGGCGAAACCCTTGCCCGCCGCCTCAATGGCGGCATTCAAAGCCAGAGTGTTGATTGCTTCCGTACCATTGTTAATGGGGGAAAGATCGCGTTGCGCCTTTTTGGACTCGCCCTGGAGAGTTTCAGTAGTGTAAATTTTTATATAGATTTATATTTTAGGATGTCTTTCGCCTGACGTTCCGGCTATTTGCGAACCTTCGGTTCGGCGACGTTTTGCCAGTTCGAATAAAGGCTTTGCGCAGCCAGACCATGGCTGGTAAAATGTGGCGGAGAAAAACCGCACAAAGGGCGCAAGCCCGACGCGGTTTTTCGGAGCCCGAGCCGCCTACTGGCGCCGGAACGCATACAGACCTGTCAGGCGAAGTAACCCCATCTTATTTTCTAAATTTATAACAATATACTTTTTGTAATTTTCTTCATTAATTCTGTCTAATGTTATGTTATAATATTTTCCCTCTTTTTCAAAACCAATAAATTTCCTATTAAGACGTAACGCGGCTATTAATGTAGTTCCACTTCCACAAAAAGGATCGCATACAATCTGCCCTTCAATTGTTGTTAATTCAATTAATAACTCCATAAGTTTTAATGGCTTTTGTGTGGGATGCAACCCCATGTCAGACTGTTGTGATTGAATATGGAAAATATTATCAGGTTCCTGTCCATATTTCTTTAGTATACTTTCATTAAAAGATCCAAGATTATATTGCAAAACATTGTCTGCTATTGTTCCTCCTATCTTATAGGGCTTTGTAAACCATAATATAGGTTGAAAAAATCTAATGAAAAGGACATAAAATCATGGAAAAAAAATTCAATGCGGTAAAGTATTTTTGGCAAATGGTATATGCACACACAATAGCATATTTTCTCGCCGGATTATTCGCTCTTGTTGTGGTAAATTATAAGGAACTATTCGCAACAGAAATAATTTCAACTTTTATGCGGCCGGTAGATGAGCCGATTGTGGCATTAGGACCTTCTTTGCAGATATTCCGTGGAATAATAATTGCATTGGTACTATTACCTTTACGCAAAGCGTTTTTTGAAGAAAAGTATGGTTTAATAAAATTGGGACTAATAATTATTGGTTTTTCGCTATTGTCAACAATTGGCCCGACAATGGGTTCATTTGATGGATACATTTTTACAAAAATACCATATATGTATCAGATTTTAGGTTACCTCGAAGCGATAATATATGTATTATTATTTATTGGAATAATAAAAGTTTCAATAAAATATGGACACAAAAAAATAATCACAATATTGTCAATCATCATGATGTTATTGATAATACTTATGGGTATAATGGGATTCTTGGCGGCAAAAGGTTATATAAAAATGTAAATAAAAAAGGCGCGGCTTCGCAACAGTCATGCTTGCGCTTCGCCGCCCAACGGCGGAAATCGGACTACGAAAAACCGCAATCGGGCTGCGACCTTGTGCGGTTTTTCTCCGCCTCAAAACGCCGCGACAAGGAACGTTATGCGCAATACCCTAGACGTGGAAGAAAGTATATTGTATAACTTATTACTGGAGAGAACAATGGAAAGACCAATAACGACTTTATTTATGCTTATGTCTGTTGATGGGAAAATTTCAACAGGCTTTATTGACGAACGGGACGCAGACAAAGATTTCCCAAAAATTGACGGTATAAAGAACGGTTTAAAACAATATTATGAGATCGAACAAACGACGGATTTGTTCTCAATGAACAGCGGAAAGGTAATGGCAAAAGTCGGCGCGAATATCGAAAAAGAAAACATAAAGAAATCACCTGTAAGTTTTATAATTATCGATAACAAACCTCATCTGACAGACATTGGGGTAAATTATTTTATAAATTTGGCGCAAACATTTTATCTTGTAACAAGCAATAAAAATCATCCTGCATTTCAATATAAAGATGTAGAGAATATGGAATTGCTATTTTATGAAAATGAAATAAACTTTATAGATTTATTTTTTCAGCTAAAAAACAAATATAATATTGAAAAAATGACAATACAAACCGGCGGGACATTAAATTCAATAATATTAAGGGAAAAATTGATTGATAGAATATCCATAATTATTGCTCCAGCGCTAATTGGAGGAAAAGAAACGCCGACATTAATTGACGGAGAATCAATAAAATCATTTGATGAATTAAAAAATATAAAGGCGTTAAAATTAACTGAGATAAAAAAATTAGAAGAATCATACATAAATTTAAAATACGATGTTATCAATGAAACAAAAATAATATGAAAATATACTGGCAATAAAACGGGCGCTCCGCCACCGTTCTGCTGATCAGGGATTCCCGTTCATCTAGGTCAGTCGCTTCGCCCACATTTTGCCAGCCTGCGGAGCGTCCGGCAGGGCGAGTAATTCTGCAAACAGAACGCGCAATAAGCTAAAATTTTCCCCCCTATACATATCAAGTACTCCTTAAAAAATGGATTTTTAGGAGTGGTTTTGAAAGGCTTTTTCCCTCTTGAGCGCCGCGTGTTGCATTGCCGCGCTCATCTTGTTCCTCCTTCCCTCTTCTCCAAAACCGTGGTATACTATTCCCAACTCCTCACGTGACAAGGAAGTTGCAACTATGCGCAAAAATTATTTTAACCGTGAGCTTTCATGGATCGATTTCAATAAACGGGTGCTGAACGAAGGCTTGCGAACCGATATGCCGCCGCTGGAACGGCTTCGATTCCTGTCCATTGTTTCTTCCAATTTTGACGAATTTTTTATGGTGCGGATCGCTTCGCTTAAAGCGGCGTTGCGGGCTGAACGGCGGGACGGCGATGCGCCGGAAATGAAAGTGGATGTTTCAGGAATGACGTATGACGCTATTCTGGCGGCGTGCGGGGAAAAAACGCGATCCATACTCAAGCGCCTCTATGACTGCCTGTTGAATGAGATTTTTCCTACGCTCGCCGCGCGCGGACTCGAACTCCTGCATCCCAACAATTACTCCGTTGATGACACCGCCTTTCTCGAAACCACGTTCAAACGAAAAATAGCGCCCACGCTCATCCCCCTGCGGCTCAAAGACCGCCCGCTTATAGGAAACAAATGGCTCTACGCCGCCTTCCTGCTTGCGCCCGCAAACAAGACAGAAGAAACGGCCCCATGCGCTCCGCTTGACGCTCCCGGTGACGACGCTTCGACGGACAACCCTTCTCCCCGCATATCCGTGATTAAAATCCCGCCTTCTTTTGACCGCATTGTGTGGCTTCCCGCAGATAAAACCAGTTTGCTGGAGCGCGAAGACTCTGACTCGCCGGAAAAAAACGAGAAAAAGCGTTTTGCCTTGCTTGAAGACCTGATCCTGTGTTTCGCCCATCATCTCTACCCCGGCTTTCAGATTAAAGGGCGCATGCTTTTCCAGATAAACCGCGACGCGGACTTCTCTGTTGACGAGAAGCGCGACGACGGCTTTATTGAAGCCATGAACGAAGTCCTTGAAAACAGGGAGACATCAAGCCCCGTACGCATGGTGTACACGCCGGGCAATGAGACGGTAAAGGAAAAAATCGCGGGATTCTTGGGGTTTGAAGAACAGGATATCTATGAAATGCCGGGACCCCTTCAGGCGAGCGATTTGCTTGCATTGGCAAAGATGGCGGAGTTTGACGCATTAAAAGAAAAAAGCTGGAAAATCTACCAGCATCCCGCGTTCATCGCCGAACGACAGATCGCTGAGCGACAGCGAGAAAGCTCGCCGGGCGCCGGATGCCCTGTCGCCATTTGGGACATTATTAAAGCGGGCGATGTACTGCTCCATCTGCCATACCAGTCTTTCGATCCGGTGGTGGAATTTTTTCAAAGCGCGGCTCATGATCCCCAGGTGCTGGCTATAAAAACCACCTTGTACCGCACAAGCGGCGACTCTCCCGTGCTCCGCGCTCTGGAACAGGCCGCGCTGAACGGCAAACAGGTTGTGGCTGTGGTTGAGCTGAAAGCCCGTTTTGACGAAGAGCGGAACATATCGTGGGCGCAGCGGCTTGAAAAAGCGGGCGTCATCGTGGTGTATGGGCTGGCGAACCTCAAAGTTCACGCGAAGGCGTCTATTGTGATGAGGAAGGAAAATGGACGAATCGAACGTTATATCCACCTCTCAACCGGCAACTACAATGACAAAACCGCCAAATTGTACGAAGACTTGAGCCTTTTCACGATAAACGAAGAAATCGCCTTTGACACAAGCCTTCTTTTCAACATGCTCACCGGCTACTCAATAATTCAGCGTATGCGCCGCCTCTCCATAGCGCCGGTTGATCTGAAACACCGGTTTCTTTCCCTTATTGAGCGCGAAACCAGCCGTTCAAGCGAAGAGTATCCGGGCAAGATCATCGCAAAGATGAATGCGCTTGCCGACAGCGATATTATACAAGCGCTGTACCGCGCGTCTCAAGCCGGCGTCGCTGTCAAACTCAATGTACGGAGCGTGTGCATGCTTGTCCCCGGGGTCAAGGGCGTGTCGGAAAATATCAGCGTGATCAGTGTCATCGATCACTATCTGGAACATTCTCGCATATTCTATTTTGCCAATGGGGGCGCGGAAGAGATTTTTCTTTCAAGCGCGGACTGGATGCCCCGCAACCTTGAGCGCCGTGTGGAACTCATGTTCCCGATCTTGCAAGAGGATGTGAAAGAGGAAGTTTTTTCTATTTTGGAAACCTATTTCAAGGATAACACCCACGCCAGAAGCCTCAATCAGGACGGCTCATGGACGCAAGTGAGCGCGGGCTCTGGAGAATCTTTCCGCGCCCAAACAGAACTGCTCAAAAAGGCGCGGCGAGCGGCGAACAAGCCGCTCGTCACACGGGAGACGTTCGTCGTGCGAAGAAGCCCGCCGCCTGATATGTAATTTTGTCGCATTGCGTCTCAACCGGCGCATACCACACGTACAAACGCCGGTTGATCGCTGATAATTCGGGATGAGCTGTGGATAAATAGCGCTTGTGAGCGGGCGCGTGATTATCGCTTTCTGATCTTGCAAAACGGGTTTTTTTTTAGTATACTTGCCGCATGTTTCGAAAATTTGGTCGCAGTGGGAAAAAAGCTGCATGGTTGCCGGAAGATCAGGCGCATTTAAAACCTCTGTTCGGCGTACGCCCCGGGGTATACCTCGCGGGTCTGTATGGACTTGTCATTGTTATAGCGCTTTTTTTTGTTCTTCTCTATCCCGGTTTGAAAAATCCGGGCGGTCTTCTGATTGTCTCAACCGAACCGGAAGGCGCGGCGATATGGGTTGACGGCGTGTACCAGGCGGCGGCGCCCGCAACGATCTTTGTCCCGCAGGGAAAGCGCCGCATATGCATAAGCCTTCCCTCATTCACCGGGTGGCAAGATGAAATTGATGTTACGGGAAGGGCGTTCGCTTCTCTTCTGTTCCCCAAAAAGACGCTGATAACGGCGACGCTTGAAGCGCCCGATCCGGCGGCTGTTCTTGACCAGGGAGCCGCCGAGTACGCCGCGTGGTCCTTTGCCGGAGAGCCGACCGCGATCTACCAGATACCGCTTTCCCTTTCCGAAGCCGCCTACCGCGCCGCGTTCGCCGCGCGAGGGAATGCCGCCGCGTTGTCCGCAATGAACGAAACGCTGGAGGCGGCTTCCCGTTTTGCGTCCACCACCGCCGGCGCGCGCGATCTTATTCGCTCAAAATACCTGATTGACAACGGAGGACTCTCCCCTTCCCCGCTTGCCGTGGTTTCTTCCGCCCAGGGTATGCTTTCCTTCCTTTCCAAAAACCCCGATTCCGCAACGGCGCTCGCCTCTCTTGTACCGCCAGAATTGATGTCCGTCATTGTCGATTCCACGTGGTATAAAAAGCAGACGGCGGACGGAAACGCCGCAAAACCTGCCATGGTGGAAACAGCCCCGGCGGAAACAGCCGCAGTCAATGGAACGCTTTTCTACACGATCCCAAAAGGAACGTTGTCTCAGGGCAACCGCGTCTTTATCATAGAAGAGTTCAGCGTCGCGGCGGCAGAAGTTTCGCCGGCATTGTGGGAGGACTTTCTTGCCGCGAATCCTGAGTGGAAAAAGGAAAACGGCGCCGGTCTTGTATCACAGGGTTTTGCAACCGAAGACTATCTTGAATATGGTATGATTGGCGAATCGTCTGTAACCAGCGTGTCGTGGTATGCGGCAAAGGCGTACTGCGCGTGGCTCTCCACTTTTTTGGAGGATGCGAATCATGAAATTCGCCTGCCCTATGAGCGGGAGTGGGAATATGCCGCAGTCAACGATTTGATTAGCGCAACGCAGCCTGCGGCTGTGTGGTGTGAGGATCATTTCGCGCCGCTTAACGCAATTTCGGCGAAAAGCGAAAGCATAGCGGCTGCCGGATCGCCGGAGCGGTCTGTACGCGGCGGCAAATACATGAAGCCGGAAAGCCGAGGCTCTCTGCCGCCTGATTTCTGCGCTCCGTTTGTGTCTTTCAGACCGGTCATCGCCAAAAAAGGGACGAATTATGAGTGAGGGCAGTGAGGGTGTAAAAACTATAGCGGTAAACCGCAAGGCTTTTTACAATTATGCGGTTGACGAGCGTTACGAGTGCGGCATAGAACTGCTTGGCACTGAGGTAAAATCATTTCGGGAAGGCAAGATTTCCTTTCCTGACGCATGGGCAGAGGTTGTTGATCAAGAAATATGGCTTCGCTCGCTTGTCGTCGCTGAAAATCCATTTTCTTCAATATTCAACCACGATCCGGCGCGAAAAAAAAGGCTGCTTCTCCATAAGGCGGAGATAAAGCGCATACGCCGCAAGGTTGAAGAAAAAGGCTTCACCCTTATTCCGCTTTCGTTTTATTTCAAAAAAGGCAGAGTTAAAGTCGAATTAGGATTATGCAAAGGCAAGAAAGCCTTTGACAAGCGGGCGGATATACGGGATCGTGATGTCAAACGGGATATTGCGCGGGAATTCCGCGCAAACAACTAGAGGGCGCCGCGGAGAATTCTGCGGATTCCACGGAATTCCGCTTGCAAATCCAGCTTCTTTCAAAAAAACTGCGCGCGGTGTTGAGTGGACTTCTCTTCATGGAGATGGCGGCAGAAAGCCAGAATGTCAGGCAAGATAAAGCAGAGCAACAAAGAAATGGCGGATATAAAAGAAATAGTTTTGAGTATCTGATCGGGAATGCCCTTTGTCTTGAAAGCATATTCCGGCGTCCCCGGATCGATGTAGGTTTTCTCCTTGCGTTCAATGCCGTTGAAATGAATCGCGTTTTCGCCGGAGAGACCGTAGCCCATGTTTCGCGCCTCTATCAAAATAGTGTCGGAATCAGCGGGTATCGGATTCTTTGGATCGTTTTCGTAACTGCCAAATAAAATATTCCTGACGTTCAGCCGCCTGTTGGTTTCACGTATTTTGTCGAAATTTGCTTTTAGCCTATCCCGTTCTTGAGTAAGAGCGTCATAGGCAATCAGACCTTTTCCTCCTATGGTAAATGCAAACGCGGCATACATAAAGCAACCAAACCACATGGCAGTGAGCCATTTCAAGAAGAAAAAATACTGCGCTTTCTTCGCTTGCTTTGAAATTTCCATGATAGTAGGTATGATACTATCATAGATAAATATTGTCAATAAGGAATCGCAAATCGAATTTGGCGGAAGCGAAATGAACTTCGAACAAAACAAGCCTCCTTGACGCCGCCCGCGATTGCGCCGTAGACTGTGTGTCCACGCCGCTTGATTTTTTTGCCAATTTACGCAATTATATTCATCAGAAAAAGAAGTTTCTCAAAATGCGCACTATGTTCGGCGAACGCAGTGCGGGTTAGTTTTGAAAAGCTTCAAGGAACAAGGAATAAAGATGATTGTTATTTTGTCAAAAGACATTTCACCTCATGATAAAGAAATGGCGCGTATATACCTTAAAGACAGGGGATTCAGCGTTCGTGAGCAAAATTTCGGGGAGGACGCCATTCTCGGCGCGATTGGCAAAGGTGTTGTGGACATTCGAGAATTGGGGATTCTGCCCGGGGTTGAGCGGGTGGCGGCCACGTCAAAGCCCTATGAGCTTGCGTCTCGTGAAACCCAGAGCGAGGACACCATCGTTACCGTTGGTTCAGTCAAGATAGGCGGTTCGCGCATTACGGTGATCGCGGGTCCCTGCGCGGTTGAAAGCAGAGAGCAAATACGGGAGACTGCGGAACGGGTGCGGGAATCCGGCGCGGTGATCCTTCGGGGTGGAGCGTATAAGCCGCGGACAAGCCCCTACGCGTTCCAGGGGCTTGGCATGAAGGGTTTGGAGTTTATGAAGGAGGCGGGCGAAGCTCTCAACATGCCCATTGTCACCGAGATCGTGTCCACAGAACTGGCGGATCAGATAAAAGATTTAACCGATATGTTTCAGATCGGCGCCCGCAACATGCAGAATTTCGAGCTTTTGAAGAAAGCCGGCTCTCTCGGCAAGCCCGTGCTTTTGAAACGAGGACCCTCCGCCACTATGGAAGAATGGCTCATGGCTGCGGAATACCTTCTCGCGTCCGGCACGAAAGACGTGGTTCTGTGCGAGCGCGGCATACGGACATTTGAAACGTATACCCGCAATACGCTTGATATTTCCGCTATTCCGGTGGTTAAAGACCTCTGCCACTTGCCGGTCATCGTTGACCCAAGCCACGCGGTGGGCATACGCAACAAAGTGGCGCCGGCTGCTCTTGCGGCTATTGCGGCCGGCGCGGACGGACTCACCGTAGAGGTGCATCCCAGACCTGACACGGCTTTATCCGATGGCATGCAGTCTTTGTATCCAGAGCAGTTTGAGCGGCTCATGCGCGACATAGAGGCGCTGGCGCCGGTTGTCGGCAAGGAGCTGTTACGCACGCCAAAAACGACTGTCGCGGCGCCGGGGCGGTCAGATGTTCCACCAGATGCGCCGGATACGCGGAGGAACGTGGAGAATCTGCCCATAGCCTTTTCCGGCGAAAGCGGCGCGTATGCGGAACAGGCGCTTATGCGGGTGTTTGGCGATGATGCGCATCGCGTTTCCCTGCCCTCCTTCAAAGCGGTGTTTGACGCGGCGCTTGAAGGGTCTGTAAGCGCGGGCGTCATTCCCATTGAGAACAGCCTCGCGGGTTCCATCCACGAAAACTACGACCTCTTTCTCCGCTACCCGGACATCGCCATAGTCGGGGAACTGAAACTCCGCATTATGCACTGCCTCATCGCTGACGAACGGGCGACTATAGACGGAATCAGCATCGTAAGAAGCCACCCGCAAGGCTTTGATCAATGCCGTGAGTTTCTGAACAAACACCTAGATTGGCAACTGGAGCCGTACGCCAATACCGCAAGCGCCGTAGCCTCCATAGCGCGGGAAGGCGCGGTCAAAGTCGCCGCCATTGCTGGAGAAGCCGCCGCCAAAGCGTTCGGCTTAAAGGCGCTGAAAACCGGCATTGAGACCAACCCGCAGAACTACACCCGCTTCGCCATCATAGCGCGGAAAGCTGGCGACAAGGCTCCCGTGCCTCCAAGTCTCGGTTCAGACCAGCCGAACAAGGCGAGCCTCGTGTTTTCGGTCTCCGACGAGCCGGGGTCTCTCTTCATCTGCCTAAAAATTCTGAGCGATAAGGGTCTCAATCTCTCGAAGCTGGAATCTCGCCCCATTCAAGGGCGCCCGTGGGAATATCTTTTCTACATTGACGTGAATCTCCCTCAAAACACGGATGTTTTTAATTCGGCGATTGAAGAATTGAAGGCGAAGACCAGGGATTTTCACTTTCTTGGAACATACCGGGCGGCGCGGTAGAGGAATGGCGGCGACCCTGCCGACGCTTTTCCGCCCGCAGGGTTGTCAACTGAATGTGCGTTGCAACCACAGGCGGCATACGCGCAAATTGTAAATTGGATGCGCTTGTATGCAAATAAGAGGCGTCGAGCGGTAAAAAAGCAAAGGCTATATGATCCGCCATAGGCGCTGGGCAACGGATGTCAAAGAGCAAATGGGCTATCAGATGAAAAAAGCCCAAACCGCAAAAAGCGACCGTATTGCACCTTGTCCCAATACGAAGATCAATAACATAGGGGAGGCATTGAAAAAAGCGTAAAGCGGAGCCAGCGTTTTGCACAGACCCCGCATTTTTCGGCAAAATATTGATCCCGCGCCGTCCATGTCGCACGGCGCTTCGCTAATAGGGGCAAAAAAGAGCGTTTAACACGTAATCATCCAATTAAACCGCAAAATTTGATGCGAAAATTAGGTTATTCCGCTTTGCCATTAGGTATAGGCGCTTTAATACATTCGCCAACAATACTGCAAAAATTGGCTTGCATTCATATTTTCTCAGAAATTGGCGTATCGTTTCTACACAAAGTTGCAAAAATCATTCATTCCATAATTGATATGTTCCAGTTGAGGTACATAAGGCAATATAACCCTTTCGTTAAAACATGATTTCTCACCAAGCAATACAAATTGAAGAATATTGTCGGTTTGCGTTTTCTTTAATCACTTGCAAACATCCGGACTTCAAGCTTGCCCAATAATTTATGGAGCGATGTATACAAAGTTTGCGCTTCCTGCGGCTCCAGGGAAAGGCATTCGCTCATCTTTTGCGGAACTTGAATCGCCTTTTCTTTCAACCGCGCGCCATCATGAGTGATTGAAATATAAACAAAACGCTCATCTTCAGTTGCGCGTGAGCGTGAAATGAGTTTTTTGCTCTCCAACCGCTTCAAGAGAGGCGTCAGCGTACCCGAGTCCAAATACAGATATTCTCCAAGTTTCTTGACGCTGATCGTTTCCCATTCCCATAAGACCATCATGACGATGTACTGGGTATAGGTCAGTCCAATCTCATTCAGGAACGGCGTATATTTTTTGACCATCGCTTTTGCGGCGGCATAAAGCGGAAAACAAAGCTGATTTTCCAACTTTAATATTTCAGCGTTCATACGCCGCCCTTGCAAACCCGTTTAGCGAACTCCTCGGCCTGCGCCAAATCGTCAGCATTGGGACGCCCAGAGTTGACGCACAAAAACGAACCTTTGCAATGAAAGCTTTCCGCAACAACCGGAATACCCTTGGATTCGAGGATTGATGTCACTTCGGCTCGTATGGTTTTACCGCTTGCCGACGTTCCAAAAACAACTGCTTTTGCCGCTTGTTTCTGATCAAGATTTTGCAGGAATTTACGGAGAACGCCGCTCATCCTGCCGCAGTATATTGAACCGCCGATAAACAAGATGTCAGTCTGCGTCAAATTCACCGCGCTTGCGGCAGACTGGGCTTTTACCTCCGCGCCCTTTGCGACCGCATCCGCGAGCTTCTTTGTATTCCCGCCTTTTGACACATAAACAACCGCATTCATAAACGCCTCCTCTCATAACAATTTTTCGATAGCCGGCGCTATCGTTTCGGGCTTGACCGTCGGCTCATACCGATCTACGACATTCCCGTTTTTATCAATAAGGAATTTCGTGAAATTCCATTTGATCTGGTTGTCATCATAACCATCCTTGTACCGTTTCTTGAGGATCGCGGATAGCGCGGCCGCTTTTAAGCCCGAACCAAAGCCACGGAATTCTCTTTGTTCGACAAGGTATTTGAAAAGAGGATGCGCGGACTCGCCGCGTACATCCACTTTTTTAGACAAGGGAAAATCCACGCCATACCGTACAGCGCAGAAGCCGGCGATTTCACTCTCCGAACCCGGCTCCTGTTCGCCGAATTGGTTGCATGGAAATCCAAGAACAGTGAAACCGTCCTTCTTATATGCGCGATACAACGCCTCAAGCCCTTTGTACTGCGGCGTAAATCCGCATTTGCTTGCCGTGTTGACGATGAGCAAGACCTTGCCCTGATATTCACTCATCGCAACAGGCTTGCCTTCAATAGACACATAGTTAAAATCATAAACCGGCATTGAAACCTCCATTCAGTTTATAGCAATTAAATTTTACACAATACAATTTAGCGCATATAGAGTAATTTGTCAAGCCTTTTTTCATAATTTAACGTTAAATTTTGAGGAATTTTGAAAAAAGAGAATTTGGCGGCTTTCGCCGTCTTGAAGCAATTGGAGGCAATGCCTGGCGTCATTCCACAGGAACGCGACCAAGTCCGGCAAAACGCGCCGTTCCTCTACGAGGAGAGGCGCGGAATGACCTAGCCACTCGGTGATCTCTGGGGCGGCAATTCAACAACCGGAGTTCCGGCGATCTCACGTTGTCACGCCACTTCTTTCCATATCAACTGCCGCGCGTCCGGCGCCTCATCCCCATATTCAACGGCTTCCTCAAGCCGGGGCAGAGCGGCGCCAAGCGCGGACTCGTCTTTTGCGTAAACCGTCATAACAAGGTCGCCCGCCTTGACCAAATCGCCGCTCTTTTTGTGAAAATGTACGCCGGCCACAGGACTCACCGCGTCTTCGGTGCGGTTGCGCCCAACCCCGAGTTGTACGCCCGCGCGTCCGGTTTTCAAGGCGTCTATGCGGGCAATGAAACCATTCCGCGCGGCGCGGATTTCGGCGCTGTATTCTGAACGGCAATTCCCAATCATGGAAAGGAATTTTTTCGCGTCGCCGCCCTGGCTTTCAATATTGTCCAAAAAAAGTTGCCGGGGTTTGCCGCCGGCAAGGGCTTTTTCGCAGAGCGCGCGCCCTTCATCGGCTGTTTCCGCCTTTCCGCCCAGCGCCGCCATGCGAGCGGCCAGTTCAAGACTCACTTCCATAAGGTCATCGGGACCCCCGCCTTCAAGACAGACAAAGCTTTCCTCAACCTCAAGGAAGTTGCCCACCATGTTTCCAAGAGGCTCGTCCATATCGGTGAGCAGGGCCGCAACGCGCTTGCCCATGAGAGCGCCGGTACGCGCAAGAGAGCGGGCAAGCGCTTCCGCATCGTTTTTTCGCTTCATAAACGCGCCGGAGCCGTATTTTACATCCATGACAAGGGCTTCCGCGCCTTCCGCCGCCTTCTTGGAGAGTATGCTTGCGGTGATAAGCGGAATGGATTCCACAGTGGCGGTAACATCGCGGAGCGCGTACAGCAACCTGTCCGCCGACGCGACATCCTGTGTCTGTCCGGTCATGGCAAAACCGTCTTTCGCAAGAATCCGCCGGAATTCCTGCGCGGACAGATTCGTTCTATACCCCGGTATGGCGTCAAGTTTGTCGAGCGTACCGCCCGTATGCCCCAGGGCGCGTCCAGACATCATTGGGTCTTTAATGCCGAGGCTTGCGACAATGGGTGCGATAATGAGGCTCGTTTTGTCCCCCACTCCGCCTGTCGAATGCTTGTCTACAAAAGGTCCCTGTATGCCGGACAGATCCATCGTCGCGCCAGAACGCAACATCACTTCGGTGAGGGCGGCGGTTTCTTCCGCGTTCATACCCTCAAAGAACACAGCCATCGCCCACGCCGACATCTGATAATCCGGAATTTCATCCGCCACATATCCGTTGATGAGATGGGCGATTTCCTCACGGGACAGGATGCCGCCGTCTCTTTTATGCGCAATAATGTCTACCGCCCGCATGTCATCTCCTATTTCTCCTCTTCCCTAATCTGCACGCGCCGTATTTTGCCGCTGATGGTTTTTGGCAGTTCCGCGACAAACTCAATGACGCGCGGATACTTATACGGCGCCGTGATCTTCTTCACATGCTCCTGCAATTCCAGTTTGAGCGCATTTGAAGCATCATAGCCCTTGGTAAGGATAATGGTCGCTTTTACCACGGCGCCGCGATCCGGATCGGGAATGCCGGTGACCGCGCATTCAAGCACCGCCGGATGCTCCATAAGAGCGCTTTCCACCTCAAATGGTCCGATACGGTAGCCGGAACTTTTGATCAAGTCGTCGGCGCGTCCGACAAACCAGAAGTAGCCGTCCTCATCCTGCCACGCCATATCGCCGGTGCAATACACGCCGTCACGCCACACGCTATCGGTAAGCTCTTTGTCGCGGTAATAGCCGCCAAACATGCCCATGGGCTTTTTCTTTCCGGTGCGTATAACAACCTGACCTTCCTCGCCCATGTCGCAGGAAGCGCCGTCATCTCTCACCAGATCGATGTCGTATCCCGGGGAAGGCTTGCCCATTGACCCGGGCTTCGGCGCAAACCACGGAAAGGAGCAGAGCGCGACGGTCAATTCGGTCTGCCCATAGGCCTCGCGGAGTTGGAGACCGGTTCCAGCCTTCCATTGCTCGTAGATCTCCGGATTCAACGGCTCGCCAGCAACGGAGCAACGCTTGAGATGGGAGAAATCGTACAAAGCCAGATTTTCTTTTATGAAAAAACGGTACACCGTTGGCGGGGCGCAGAAACTCGTCACCTTGTGCCGGGTGATGACTTCAAGCATGGCAGGCGGCGCGAACCGGTCGTAATCATAGACAAATACAGCCGAACCGCACAGCCACTGCCCGTAAATCTTGCCCCACGCGGCTTTCGCCCATCCCGTGTCGGCGACTGTGAGGTGGAGCCCGCCATCCTCCACCTGCTGCCAGTACTTCGCGGTGATGATATGTCCCAGCGGATACGCGAAGTTGTGGCTTACCATCTTGGGCATGCCAGTCGTGCCAGAGGTGAAGTAGAGGAGCATCACATCTTCGTTGGCTCCGCCAGCGTTGGCGGAGCGTTCAAATGTGGAAGACTCCTTCTGAAACAAAGCCTTGAAATCGATCCACGAAACCTGCGCCGCCGGAATCGGCGCCGCAGGCGCGTCTGTAGTGTGGTGAACGCTACGAACAAAAGCCTTAAAGCGCAGTCCGGCGTTTCCTCCGGAAAGGAGCTTCGCTTCGGCTTCTTCAACTCGCTGCATGATGGCTTCATCAACGCAGACAATGCCAACGACATCGGCCGCCTTGCACCGGTACACAATGTCCTTGACAGTGAGCAAATGGGTCGCCGGAATGGCAATCGCGCCGATTTTGTGCAGGGCAAGCAGAACTATCCAATACTCCCACCTGCGTTTCAGAATCAACATGACCGGATCGCCTTTCTTGACGCCCATGCGACAGAGCGCATTGGCCGCCTGATTGGAAAGCGCCATGAGTTCAGAATACGTAAACGAGGCTTCCGCTCCCCGCTCGTCGCACCACACCAGCGCCATCTCATCGGGTTTTTCCCGCGCCAACGCATCCATCACGTCAAACGCGAAATTGAAGTTTTCAGGAGTTTCCACAGTGAAATTTTCATAAAAATCTTCATACGAGGCAAAATTCTGTTTCTTGACAAATTTGTCCAATATCGGCATAAAATCTCCTTGCTATAGAGGTTATCCCAAACCTATAAAAAAATTGTTTGCGGGCGAACGAAAACCTATTTTTTCAATTGAGGCTGTTCCAAAACACGCAGAGCGACAATTTTTTGGAACAGCTTCTTACCCCTCGGAACAAGCTCAATTTTTTTTATAAAAGTTTTCAAGACTCGCCCTAATTAATGGAAAAATCCATTGACGCAATGTTCTTTATGACAAGAACCGCCGGCAATTACAATCCGCGCTCCATTCAGATTGTGGTCAAAACACAAACGCCAAGAATCTCGCGGGTTTATCGTCAATGGCTTTCATACCGTGAGGCTCCTGGGAATCATAGTACACGCTGTCGCCCGGGCCAAGCTCCATTTCATGTCCGCCAACTGAAATAAGAAGCCGCCCTTCAAGCACATAGTCAAATTCCTGCCCGGGATGGGTGTTAAGGCTTATGGGCTTGTTCGCGGCGTCCGCGCTGGCTTCAACAAGGAACGGCTCGGCTTTTTTCCGGTGAAAATTGTACGCCAAATTCCAGTAGGTGTACATGGGGCGGCGGCTCACTTCAGGCGCCTTATTCGCGCGCGTCAGACAAAAGGTGCGCAGATTGGACGCCTTCCCCGTAACAAGCTCCGTAAGGTCGACCGTGAACCGCGCCGCAATCTCCACAAGGGCGCCTATGGGGAATTCTTCCTGTCCGGCTTCCCACATCTTGTATCGTTCAACATCAAAGCCAAGCTCTTGGGCGAGCGCTTCCGCAGAAATCTCTTCAATTTCACGCAACAGCTTTATCCGCGCAATAATGTCGCTAATTTCATCAGTCATGATCAATCCTCCCTGACACCGTGTTTTTATCCGCAACGTCTGATATAATGCCCCGTCCTAAAGGGCGTCCTTTCAGAGCGCCTCCTTCAAAAACGCATGACCAGCGGGGCATTTCCGCGCAACATTCATACTTTTGTCTCTACAATCCTCATTGTATACCAATTAGACCGTTTGGACTAGCAGTTTGTTGCGCTTCGCGCATAAAATCTCCAAAAATCGCCGATAAGAATGGCAATGGGCGATACGGAACAAAAAGGGATGACGCGACTCTTGACAAAGGCGCGATAAAAGCCGGCGAATCGCATCTCGCACGAAGAGTCTGCGGCTTTGGAGTGTTTTTAAGAAAGAGGGTATAAGAATTTATCGTTGCGGCTGTTTGCGACCTTTCGGGTCAATGACGTTTTGCCAGCCCAAACAAGAGCGTTGCGGAGCAAAAGTCCATGCCTTGCAAAAATGTGGGTGGAGTAGGGCGTGGGAAGGAGCGTAGCGACTGACCTAGCCGGACTGAACTCTGGAGCCGCCGAAGGCGGCGAAGCATATACAGACCTGTCAGGCGCCGTTTGTCCGTACACCATTATTATACATTTATTATCCAAAAATAGTGACTGGCACTTTTTGGGTTACTAAATATTCATAAATAAACTGTTAAAGTGTTGAAGTATTAAAAGTCCGTATGGCGCGAACAGCAAGTGATCTAGTCTTTAAACGCGCTCCAACTTCGTCGTTTCCCATAAACCTACCATACGCTTTATCTTTTCCACTCTCAGCCGAAGTCCAGTAAGCGCCAGTTAACCCGCCAATTCTTTTTTGAAAGAGGTTTCGATATATTAAATCCAACTCCCCTCTGGTTGGTAGCCGCCAATCACTAAAACCACCTCCTCTGTGATTTCTCGCTGCCCTTATAGCGTCATTCCAGTTGTAAGAGCCAATATCCATGCTACACTCCATAAAAACACTACCTTCGGCAAAAAAGATAATTCCACCACCTGGACCGCTATCACCTATTTTATAAGTGACGGTATTTTCTATTTGTGCTGGCCGCTGTCCTGTCAAAAGAAAAACAACTTGAGGATCACTGATATTTATATTCAGCGAAGAAGATCCTTCATGGACTGCGGTTTCAATATTGATAGCCGCCACTCTGAAACGGTAGGCGTTGCCTATGTCTACCAATGATCCGGTAACAACATATTGCGCGCCAAGCTGGTGCCCGATCCTTTTTACTTCATCATCGCTAACATCGCCGGAAAACTGGATATTGAATTCTTTGCGAATAGTGTCGGTATGCTGCCGGTCAATAACCTGTATGTTCCTGCTTGCGGAAAGGGCAGTTGCAAGCTCGTCAATTATGTAATCCGAAAAAGCCTGCGATCCAGAAGTAAATGTTAAAATTGCCGTTTTTGCTCCTTTTGGAAGCCGCGTTTCAATTGCTTGCGCGGAAGACTGTACGGCTTGATCCAGAGACACATTTTGCGCGAACAGTTCGCCACCAGCCAATAAAAAGATTGTGGTAAAGAGAACGGGAAAAAACATTTTGTTTTTCATTTGATTCACCCCCTTGCTATTGTAAAAAACAATTAAAAATCTTATTATTCACAAAAAACCCATGTCTACTGCGCCGTAAGGCAACTCGCACCTTAATATATTATTCCCAACCAGTTTAGGACAAATTGCGCATAACAGTCCTGTTTGTGGTTTTAGCTTCACTATGATACAAAGCGCCGCCCTGCAAGTCATTTCTTCCTTGAAGGACGACGCAAGTCAACGCCGCTGTGTGGCGCCGCCGCCTTTCAGCCGCTTCTCCTTGCGGCGCAACGCATGACACAATTTAAAACTCCGACTCAGCCCTGAACAGCCGATCCACCACCCAGCCTGCAAGCGAATACACGTAGGGAGAGCCTGAAACCGAAGCGTCGCGCTTGTTTGACTCCAATTTCGCGCCAACGCTGATGACGCGGCTTGTCCCGTCTCCGAGTTCCAGTACAATGCGCCCCTCGTTAAAAGACGGCGCGGAACCGGCGGTGGCGATCCCGCCAGTTACAAAATCATCGCCCTCGGCATCCAGAACGGCGCGTACATAGGATTCAACCTTCGGCGCGTCCGCTTCCCGCCCATTGACCGTCCAGCCGCCGCTTGCGCGGGCGAACGTCAGCGTAACGGGGGCGGCTGGAGCCGCAGGCGGAGCGTCAGCCACGCCAGCCGGTTCCTCAAACCAGTCGCCGGACGCTTCGCCTTCCGCATCGTCCGCAGGCGACAGGGTTACAATCATCCGCTGTACGCCGTCAACCGTGAGGTTCGCGGCTTCAGGAAACAGGCGGAGGTTGTACCACGCGGTATTTGCGCTTGAGACGTAATTTGAAATTGAGAGGGCGCCCGAACGCACTTCGTTCTGTCCGGCTTTTCTTAAGTACGCCTCATTGCCGGACGCATCCGTGTTTCCAATCAGAAGGTCAAGGAGGATCGCCTCGCCACCCCGCGCCGTTATACGCGCCGCGCTGTCTTCCAACAGCCCCAGCCGCCCATGGGACGCGGCTTCGGCGCCGCGCGCCGGATAGGAGTCCTTTTTGGACAAAAGGTTAAGCAAATCCTCAATGCGCCGCTCCTTGGCAGGGTAGTCCTGCCCGCCAACCGACACAAACCACGCCGCGTTTTTCTGTACCAGCGTAACAGCGCCGTTTGCGCTTTTCAATTCAACGCCGTCAACACGCGGAACGCTTTTCGCCTCAAGCCAAGCGTAGGCGGCGTCCCGGGCGCTAACGCGATCAGGATCAAAAACCAGCGATCCCGCATACACAACAGCCAACACCGCGATTATCACGGAAAGAATAGCCGCCTTTGTTTTATATACCATCATTTACTCCACTGAGGCTGTTTCAAAACGCGAACCGCGTTCAGCGAACTATCGTTCAGCGAACTAATGTTCGGGCCGCTCTGCGCGTCTTGGGAACGCCTCCACTATTACTCGCTATATAAAAAAATTTCTGCCTGATCGCCGCCAGCGCAGGAACAAACCAATGGCGATCACCAGAAGCGGGACAAGCCCCAGATTGACGATACGCGCTGTGTTCATAGCCGCGCTCCGTCTCGCTTCATTCGTGATCTTGTCAAGCCGTCCCGCCTGGGGCTGCCTGTTTCTGATATTGATAATGTCGTCGTCATTGCTGAGGTACAGAGCAGTTTGCGCCATAAAATCAAAATTTTCGCGCCGCTGTACAAACGCAGAGGCCACATCGCTGTCTCCAATGACAATGACACGCGCTTCCTTTGCGGAAGCGGGCATATCGGGCAAAACTTCGGTCGCGCCCTCGCGTTTGGGCTTGGCTCGTCCGGCAAAGTAACTGCTGAACGCGCCGGTCAGCGCCGCTCCCATCACCTTTTTGCCTTTGGTCGCCGAGGCTTCCGCTTCCAGCATGTAGGGAATATCAGGGTTGGCGTAAAAATCCTTTGTTTCAAGCCACGCCTCGCCGGTGGTGGTGAACAGGGCTTCCGCAGTCACCGAACCGGAAGGCGAAAGCTCAATGGGGCTTGCCCAGAAGAGGTCTATGCCGTCGAAGCGGGATGTCAGCGGGTGTTTGGCGTTGCCATTCTCGGCAAGCACGCCTATCCACAGGGGGTATCGCGTGAGGCGCACCTGCCGCATACCGGAGCGGCTCGCGGTTTGGTATTGAATGGTCAAAGCGGAGCGATCCAGCGTCAATTCGCCTTTAACGGTCGCGCCGTAGGAGGCGAGCATTGCAAGCAGCCCATTGTCTGCCAAGGGGCGCGCTTCAAGATTGCCCTGCGAATCGACAAACACGCCGTCAACGGCGAAAAGAACGCGCCCGCCCGCCTGAATATACCGGTCTATGCGGTACAACGCCCACTCGTCCAACTCTTCAACCCCGCCGAACACGAACAAAACGCCCAAATCATCGGGAATTTCATCGCCCGCAACGAGCTGCCGCACGCGGAAGCCCGCCAGTTGCAAAAACTGGTTGAGATTGGTGAAGTCTTGGTCCCATTGCTTCGCGCCGTCCCCCACAATGACGCCGATCTCCCGAACCGTCCCTCGCGCCATAGCGCGGATGCGGCTTGTAAGGTCGTATTCCAGCGTATCCAAAGAGAACACAAAGGGCAACACTTCAATCTCGTCAAGATATTCAATGGTTATGCCGGTGTACACCGTGGCTATGCTCGCCTGATCTTTTTCAACGGTCTGTATTTGCTGAGGCACAATGCCGAATTGTTCAACGACATCCTCCATCTGCGCTTTCACCGGGTCTTTCACCGCGACCCGTATTTTGCCGTGGGCGTAGGCCGCGTATTCCCGCAACAGTCCGGTAATTTCCGCAGGCATGGGGTGCATCGCCGAAAGTTTTTCCGAAAGATAATAGGTGACCCTCACCTGATCGGGAATCTCTTTATAAAGGTTTCTTGAGACTGCGGAAATCGTATAGGCGTGATTTTTGGAAAGATCGAGCCTGAACCATAAGCGTCCGCTCGCCAGAAAACCCAGCGCGATAGCCGCGATAGACAACGCGGTAATGGTTGTAACTTGTTTTTTCGTCATAACTCAACTCCACTTCCGGTATAAAATCACGCGGGTGTTCAAAAACAGGAACAGCAGCGTACTCAACACAAAGAACGCGACATCCCGCGAATCGATAATGCCCTTGGAAAAGGTTTCAAAATGGAAGGACAGTGAAAAGAAATTGAGCGCGTCCGCCACGAATACCGGCAGATTGAACGAGGTCGTAGTCTGGTTGATGAGAATCACCACGACAAGCGCGACCGCGCCGCCCAAAAACGCGCCCGCTTGATTCTTCGCCAGGGAAGAAAACAACACGCCGAGGCTTATAACGGACGCGCCCAGGAGGAGGACTCCGATATATTCCCCGCACATGACGCCAGCGTCAAAGCTGCCCAGGGGGAACAAGGTCAACGGCACAAAAATCGTGAGAACGATAACGCCCGCCAACAGGATGAAAGCCGACAGGAATTTAGCCAGAACCAGTTCCCATTCTGAACACGGCAAGGTGAGGAGGAGTTCCACACTGCCGAGCTTGCGCTCTTCAGCCCACGATTTCATGGTGAGCGCGGGGCCCGCAAGGATAAACGCAAGCGGAAACGCCGAGAAAAACGGACGCAAGGTCGCGCTGTCAAGCGCGAAGTACTTTTGCAAATAGAACAGCCATATTGAAACAAAAAGCAAAAAGAATACGGCGACCGCGTAAAAAACAGGCGAATGAAGAGCCGAGTACAACTCTTTTTTAATCAAGGCTTTCATTCCATCTCCTCCTTAACGGCGCTCTCCGCGCCTTCCACGTCCGCTGTTGCGCCCGCTTCAGCATTCGCAGTCCGCGTTTCGCTGGTGAGGCGCACGAATATGTCTTCCAGACTGATCTTCTTCTGATTCATGCCAAGTATCTTGAGCTGTTCCACGACAGCCCAATCAAATATCCGCTCGCCGTCCACGCCTTGCCCGGTTCCGTCCGCAGGCGTTGAAAAGCCCAGCGTAACGCTTCCCGCGCCCGCCGCGTCAAGCGTGATTCCACTCAGACGCTCCGCAGGCGCAAGCCTTGAGAGCTTCTCCTTAACCCCGTCAACATCCGCGCCTTTCAGCGTGAGACGCCAGGTGTCGCTGCCCTTGAGTCTGCCCGCGATTTCTTCCGGCGTCCCCTGAGCCGCGATGCGTCCGTCGCTTATGATAAGCACCTGTGAACAAACCGCTTCCACTTCCTGCAAGATATGGGTGGAAAGGATGACGGTTTTCCGCTTCCCCAGCCGCTTGATGAGGGAGCGTATCTCAATGATCTGATTGGGATCAAGACCGGACGTAGGCTCGTCCAGAATCAGAATAGCCGGATCGTGAATGATGGCTTGAGCCAGCCCCACCCGCTGCTTATAGCCTTTCGACAGGGTTTCGATTTTCTTGCTCACAACCTGCTCAAGTCCACACGACGCAATCGCCGCTTCTCTGGCGTTTCGCCGCTCAGTCCGCGCTATGAGACGCGCATCCGCAATGAAAGACAGGTACTCGTCCACCGTGAGATCGCCGTACACCGGCACGCTTTCCGGCAAATACCCGATCCGCTTCTTCACTTCAACCGGGTTGTCCTGCACGGAAACGCCGTCCACCAAGGCTTCGCCTTTTGTGGGAAAATGATAGCCCGTAAGAATTTTCATAACGGTTGTTTTTCCGGCTCCGTTCGGACCAAGAAAGCCCAGCACCTGATCCTGCCCGACAGTAAAAGACACATCCTTTACCGCTTCAAATGTTCCGTACCGTTTGGTGATGTTTTGTACAGTTATCATGCAAACCTTCTTAATATATTTTATAAAAGGCGGCCTTTTCAGAGATTTTGAAAAAACCGACTTGGATTTACGTGGAAAAACGGGAAACCGCTGGCGGCAGATCGCATTTCTTCATGCCATTCGCAAAACGCCGCGTTGAGCGCCCCGCATTATTAACGCCTCTCAATAACAACAACCATGTTCTCCGCTGGTTACAGGCGTTTTAGGATGGGACGGTTTCAATGTCCCGTCTCAATTCAGCGATCTGCCGCCGCACCTCATCGGGAGAAGCGCCGCCAGGCGTTTTCCGGGCGTGGACGCAGGCAAGGGGCGTGAGCGCGTCGTATACATCGGCGTCAAAAAGCGGCGAGCGTTCCTTGAGTTGCTCAAGCGTACGATCCGCGATGCGGCGCTGTCCGGCGTCAATGCAGTCGCGCACCACCAGCGCGGCGGCTTCGTGCGCCTTTCTGAACGGCAACCCCTTGCGCACGAGATAGTCCGCGGCGTCGGTGGCTTCCAGAAAACCGCCGCAACAGGACTCAGCCATGCGTTCCGTGTTAAAAGCCGCCGAGCCGGTCATGCCCCGGAACATGCGCAGGCACAGCGCAACCGTGTCAAGGCTGTCGAACAGCGCCTCCTTGTCTTCCTGTAGATCCTTATTATAGGCGTAAGGCAACCCTTTTACCAGTGTGAACAACGCAACCATGTTGCCGGTCGTCCGCCCCGCTTTGCCTCGGATAAGCTCCGCAAAGTCGGGATTTTTCTTTTGGGGCATGATCGAGGAGCCAGTGCTCCACTTTTCGGAGAGATCGATGAATTTGAACTCCTCGCTTGCCCAGATCACGATGTCTTCGCAAAAGCGCGACAGATGCGTCTGGGTGATGGCTGCGGCGGACGCCAATTCAAGGGCGAAATCCCTGTCCGCAACCGAGTCCATGGCATTAAGGGTCGGACGTTTGAACCCGAGGTTCTTCGCGGTTGCGGCGCGATCCAGCGGCAGACCGGATCCCGCAAGCGCGCCCGCTCCCAGGGGACACTCGTCAAGCCGGTTGAGCGCGTCAAAGAAGCGCTCCCTGTCCCGTTTCAGTCCGCACGCCCACGCCACAAGGTGGCAACCAAGCGTAACCGGTTGCGCCCGCTGGAGGTGAGTGTACCCCGGCATAATGGCTTCGGCGTACCGCTCCGCCTTGTCAAGCAGTACGACAACAGTCTCCCGTATCTCGTCGCACAACGCCGGAATCGTCCGCTTGAGGCAGAGCCTGAAATCAACGGCGACCTGATCGTTGCGGCTTCGCCCCGCGTGAACCATGCGCCCCGCGTCGCCCAGACGCCGCGTGAGTTCGCCTTCAATAAAAGAATGAATGTCTTCGGCGGACAAGTCTATGTGAAGCGAGCCGTTTTCGAGTTCTTCGGCGATGGCGCGCAATTCTTTATCCAGTACCGCCGAAGTTTCAGGCGGAATGAGACCCTGTTTTTCAAGCATGGCTACATGTACGCGGCCGCCCCGTATGTCGTCCTGGGCAAGCCGTTTGTCTACGGCAATGGAAGACTGGAAGGCGAACGCCTGTGTTTCAGGTTTCTCCGCAAAGCGTCCCGCCCAGAGCGTCCGCGCAGTTGTCGCGCTTATATCAGAAATCAGGATACTCCGCCCCTTCCAGCCACATGCCTTCTCGAATCTCCCCTTTGACGCTGGGCAAGGTGAGCGTCAAACCGGGATAAACCAAATCCGGCTCATCCGGGCGGGGCAGTATAGACTTGTTGGCTTCATAGATAACCGTCCATTTAAACGGATCATTGTACGCCCATGGCATCGCGGCGATGTTCCACAGGCAATCCTTTGTAGCCTCCCAGCCGCGCACCGTGTAAAGACCCGGAAGCCTCGGCGCCTCCCCAAACGCGGAAAGCAGTTCTAGCGTCTTTTGAGCGGCTGCTATCGCCGCGTTCCAATGTTCCGCCGCATACTCGCCGCTCGCCTCTTCCCAATAGGCTTGGGCTTGGCTGTACTCATCGGGATACCGCGCCGCCGCATGTATGGATTCAGCCCATGTCAGTTTTGCCTCCGCGTTTATCATGGTATGATCAGCCACGTATTTATCGGACAATTCGGCGTATGACAAGGCTTCCTGGGCGTATGTGGTGGATGCGTCGTAATCGCCCTCATCGTACATCTCTTGGGCGAGTTTGTTGAGCCGTACGCTTTCAAGATAGTACTGGTTGTTCCTGAGATCAGCGGGAACCGTAAACGTGAAAGGCGTGGATTCGCGGCTCGCCGTTGCAAGCGCCGCGTCCCCGGAAGTCTCCACAGGAGCGGAGTCCAAAGGCGCCGCCGAAGACGACTCGTCAGGCGCCGGCCTCGCAAAGAGATGCGCGGCGCACAAAAAGACAATTGGCGCCACAAAAAAGAGCTTTTTCATTCCTGGTTTCCTCCCAAAATTCGAACGGAATTCTGCGCCAGGGCGTCGCTTTCCCCGGCTTTCTCCTCGGCGGCTTTTATTGCGGCGTCAGCGGCGGCGCGTTTTTCTATCGCCATGTCACGCGCCGCGACAAAAAGCTCCGCAGTCACCGCATAGTCTTCCGCCGCCTCTTCAAACGATCCCGCCTTATATGAATCCGCAGACTGGCTGTATAAAGCGTCAGCCGTGTTATAGTCGCCACGCGCCGCGACATTGGCTTTCACATCAAGGGCTTCCTGCCGCGCGCTGTCCGCTAAAGCGCGGTTCTCGTCAGCGACGGCGCGTTTTTCTATCGCCGCGTCACGCGCCGCGACAAAAAGCTCCGCAGTTCTCGCATAGCCTTCCGACGCCGCCTCAAACGATCCCGCCTTATACGAGTCCGCAGACTGGCTGTATAAAGCGTCAGCCGCATTATAGTCGTCACGCACGGCTGCATTGGCTTTCACATCAAGGGCTTCCCGCCGCGCGCTGTCCGCTAAAGCGCGGCTTTCATCAGCGCGGCTTCTCAACACGGCGACATGCACCGCGCCGTATTTGTCAGCGGCGGCTTTGTACCGCGCAACCGCCTCCCGCGCCTGCCCCCGCGTATCACGCGGCGACGCCTCGGCTTCGCGGTACGTCTCTTCGGCGCGGCCCCAATCATCAGGGTACGCCTCGTCGCCTCCAACCGCGCGCGCCTGTTCCCGCGCAGCGTCCGCGCCGGCTTTTGCGGCGGCAAGCGCGTCAAGCGCCGCCTGATCCGGCGCAAGGTCCGCTTCGCCAACAGGCGGCTCCGGTTCAGGGGCGGGAAGCTCCGGTTCTGGCTCCAACGCTGGCTTTTCATCGACAGGTTGCTCCCACGCCTCCGGTACAGACGGCTCCGGCGCGGGAACCGGCTTGCTTGCGCACGACATGGCTACCGCTATGACGGCGACCATCAGTGACATCTGAAATGTCTTTTTCATACCAACCTCCTCACTTGTTCATCATAGAAAGGGCGCTTGAAATGCTGTAGCAATAATCGCCGACTTTTTCAATGCGCCGCACCAAGTCAATAAAAAGAAGCTCGGTCTTGACATTTTCACCGGCTTCAATCCGTTTGCGTCCCAACTTCCGCAACTTGCTCTGCATTTTGTTGATCTGATTTTCCAATTCTTCGCTCTCGCGCCGCTTCGCCTCGTCATCAGGATCTCCCCACTGTTTTTCAACAAGATTGAGGAAGCGCTCCACCATGCCGGAGTACTCGGTCAACGCCTCGGTCTCCTTGCGCTTGAAGACGAGGTCTTTCTTGACGCTCCGTTCCAGAAGCAGGCTTGCGCCGTAACAATCGTCCGTCATCTCCTCAAGACTCGCCGTTATCCTCAACAACACCGAGACCTTCTTTTCGGAATACTGGCTAAGCTGCTGTCTGGTACACTCAATCAGGAAATGCGTAAGCTCCTCGCGCATCTCATCCGCGTACCGCTCCTTGTCCGCCAACTCTTTTACCAGCGCGTTCACGGACTGTTCTTTATCAATTTCCTTCACATCTATATGAAAGGCGCGAAGGGCGTTTTCGATTTTCGCGTACATTGACGCGGAAAGAACAGCCATATTCCGTATCTCTTTTTCGGCGCGGAGTATGTTCAATTCGGGCGCATCCTGAAGCGATCCCGATTTGTACTCCAGCCTGTAATGCCCAAGCTCTTCCGGCTCGTTTTTCTCCTTGATAATCAACGAGACAAGGAGGGCGAACGGATCCACAAAGGGCAAAAATACAAGGGTGTTGATCATATTGAATATCGTGTGGAGCATGGCGAGATGCACGGTAAGCGCGGCGCCGGCGGGAACGCCCGGCGTGATGGAGTCGACCAGCGCAAGCAACGGATGGAAGAAGGCTATCGCCCATACGGTTCCAATCACATTGAAAAGAATATGCACCAAGGCCGCCCGTTTCGCCGAAGTCTTGGCGCCGATTGCCGCGAGAGCGGCGTCAATGGTGGTGCCGATGTTGGCGCCGAGGATCATGCCGGCGGCAAAATCATAGGAGATCAAGCCTTGAAATCCCATAGTTATAATGATCGCGGTCGACGCGCTGGAAGAATGGATCAGCAGGGTGACGCCCAGCCCTATGCCGACCGCAAAGAGAATCGACAGGAACCCGTAGTTTGCGACGGACGCTATTATTTCAAGCTGCTCAACTGAAAATTCCGGCATTGATTTGGTAAGGAAGTCAAGCCCCATGAAGAGCAACCCGAAACCCAGCAACACCGTTCCCAAGTCTTTGTGTTTCCATTTGATCATGGTCATTATGAATCCGGCGCCGACAGCGGGCAGGGCGAATGTTGAAATATTGAAGGAAAAGCCGACAAGCGACACGATCCACGCGGTGACGGTCGTTCCGATATTCGCTCCCATGATCACGCCGATAGCCTGCTTCAGGGTGAGCAGCCCCGCGTTCACAAACGACACCACCATCACCGTAGTGGCCGAAGACGATTGGATAATCGCCGTCACCGCGAAACCGGTCAGTACGCCCGTAACACGGGTGCCGGTCATAAACGTCAGCACCCGCTGCAAGCGTTCGCCGGCGGACTGCTGGATGCCATCGCTCATCACCTTCATTCCATAAAGGAAAAGACCGAGGCTGCCTATGATAGTGAAAATCATGGCTATGTATTGCATACGCCGTCCTTATGAAAAATTTCCTCACGCTTGTCTTTCGACCGGGAACGCCACGAGATCACAACCGCATATGCCAGCGCCGCGAGCGTTACAGACAAAAGGGCGCAACGCGCCGGCAATACGCTCTGGGAAAAGAAAGCCCAGTACACCGTAGCGGCAAGGGGAGCGATCAGCGTTATGCCCATAATTGAACCTACAGTGGCTGCAAGCGTTTTTTTTCTGCGACACAAGGTTATAAAAAAAGAAACGCAGACCACAATGGATGTCCACAGCACGGGAATCAGCAACAGCTTCGCCGGATCGTTTTCCACGCCCCATTGAACAGCTCGCAGAATGCCCGAAGGCGCAAGCCAGAGCAGGGAAAAACAGGCGAAGCCGGTTGTATCTTTCGCAATGCGGAGCAACAGAAAAAGCGCATAGACAAGCAGGGGCGACAACGCGGGCAACGCCACCAGATCAACAAAAACGCCGATCCACCGCTCCCCTCCGAATGCGCCGCCAGCAATAAAATTGCCAAAAAAAAACTGCAATATGGCGGCGGCGCTTCCCAGAATAACCGCAAGGGCGCCGCTCACAGCAACCTTGTATGGAACAAGCGCGGACCAGAAGAGAAAAAACAACGGCGTCCACAAAAGACAGAAAGCGCTCATCCCCAGGTGATCTCCAAAACGACGCCCTCTTCTATGGAGAGCAGCGTTCCCATGGGGACGCTGAAAGAAAGCGGATCGCCCTGCCTGACTTCGGCGTCTGGTATGACAAGCGGTTTGCCGTCAGCGTCAAGTACGGATAGCGAACCTTCCGCAGGCGCGGATACGGTTACGGCGTACGCATACCCACTGGACGCCGTTGCGAAAAGCGCAAGCAAGTCGGGATCAATGCCGCCGCTTTTTGGGGCGAGCGTAAGCGTCAGTTTATTTTTTCCATTTTCGGTTGCAAAGGACGCCCGCTCGCCCGTTGCGTCAAGAAATCCAAGCAACGAGTCAATGGCGTCGAATTTGAGCTTCACCGTATTGACAACCGCCGCAGGCGTGGACTGCGCCGCATTCGTTTTCAAGGCGAAGGAAACCAGTTCAACGCCGTCAAGCCGCTCAACAGTGCGCCTGAAATCAGCCTCTCCCACCGGAACCGTCCGCCACCGCTCATTGCCGTCCAGTTTTCCCATATTGTCAAGCGGTTGGGAAACGCTATACTCCACTGTTATAGTACCGGCGCCGTTGGCTTGTATGACGATATCAGCGCGGACGCCCACACAGGAAGCCATGGAAACGCCGCCTGCCACGAGCGCCAAGACCGCCGCCATCATGGCTCCATGCTTCTTTAATTCTAAAAAAAGATGAGCGAGAATGGGGCGCCCATTCTGATTGTCCATCTCAGCTCTGAACATGGCGTCTGAAAGGGATTCCCGAACGACCCCTTCAACTTCAATACCTTCTTTAGCCACTATGCCTCCTTTTTATCTATGCTACTTGTTCGTTCCGGTCATGTCAACCTCATGACGCCGGGCATATACGCCGCAGTGAGACAGGACGAACAGTATGCGCCTTCGTTCCCCATCGATTTTTCGGGCAGGTAACGGCGCACGGTGCGGATGAGTTCGTTGAAGTCCAGAGGTTTCCCAAGATGATCGTTCATGCCGGCGGCCAGACACTGTTCAATGTCTTCCTTGAATACGTTGGCCGTCATGGCGATGATGGGTGTTGTTTTGGCCTTTTGTACGTCTATAGATCTAATGAGTCGGGTTGATTCATAGCCCCCCATCTCAGGCATTTGTATATCCATCAGGATAAGATGGTATCTTTCCGGCGTGGCGGCAAATTTTTCAAAAGCCTCCCGTCCGTTTTCAGCTTCGTCTATAAGGACGCCCGTGGGTTCCAGGACGGAACGTACTATTTCGCGGTTTATTTCTATGTCTTCGGCAAGGAGCAACGTATAACCCGCAAAACAGCCGGTTATATCTTGGTCCTGCATATTTACGGGAGTTTCGGTTTCAGCGTTTTCACGTATCCCCTTGCCAGCGCGGATGGTGAAAATAAAGGACGAACCCTTTCCCAATTCCGATTTTACCCATATCCTGCCGTTCATAATCTCTACAATGCGTTTTGAAATTACCAGCCCCAAGCCGGTGCCGCCGTATTTCCGGGAGATGCTGTTGTCCGCCTGTTCAAACGAATGAAAAAGCTTCGCCTCCTGTTCAGGGGAGACGCCTATGCCCGTATCGGCGACAATAATCTCTATGACACAATCGCCGGCGTCTTCCTCAAGCAGTTTCGCGCCAAAGGTGACGCTCCCCCCTTCGGGCGTGAATTTCACCGCGTTGGAGAGGAGGTTTGTGATCACCTGGGCAAGGCGCTGTTCGTCAGAAACAATGGCGGATGGTATGTCCGGATCAAGGACAACATCCAGAACCAGCTTTTTCTCTTCTATTTTGAAGTCAAATACATCAATAACCCTGTTAAGCATGGCGGTAAAATCGAAGGTTGTCATCGAAAGCTCAAACTTGTCGGCTTCAATCTTGGACATATCAAGAATATCGTTGATAACGTTGAGAAGATGGGCGGAGGCGCTCTTGATTCTGTTCAAGCAGTAATCTTTTTTCTCAACGCCCTGCCCGGCGCCGCCTATATTCGCCATCCCGATGATGGCGTTGAGGGGCGTACGTATCTCGTGGCTCATGTTGGCAAGGAAATTTGACTTGGCTTTGCTGGCTTCTTCAGCCCGTTTAATGGCATTCTGGATTTCCGTAGTATCATGGAGGATCAGGATAGAACCATCCATTTTGCCGGAATCGTTGAACATGGGGGTAAAAAGCGTTTCGTAATCCCGTTCCCCGCCTTTGCCGCTTAGGTTAAATTTTTCTTCGAGTATCCGCGATTCTCCGGCGATGAGGGAATCTTTGAATATTGAAGCCAGATATTCAAGTTTTTCTTTTGGGACAAAACGACCGAAGACTTCTCTGAAATGGCGTCCGACCACCAGTCCCGCATGCTTAATGCCGGTAATTCTGAGAAAAATATCGGCGCAGTAGAGGATGCAGGTGTTTTCGTCAAAAACGATGAAGATGTCGGGAGTGTACTGGAGGATAAGGCTCATGGTATGATCCTGCCTGATCCGTTCGCTTCTGAGAATAGCGTTTACATTCTCCCGGGCGAGAGAAGCGACCTTTATCCGTGACAAGGTATTCTGCGCAAAATCCAATTGACGGGTGAGGCGCTTCACTTCTTTGCGCAGGCGCGCGATTTCTTCCGCCTCAGAATAGAATTTTTTTTCTTCCGTCGCCATTGTCGTTCCTTACAGAAGGCAGGCGATGAACGTACAGTTGTGGAAGCGGTTCACGGCGCCTCCTTTTTCAGTATACACCGGACATATCTCGCCGCCGGAGTACCCGAAGAGATAGCCCGGAAAATCCGTCAGGACATTCCGTATTGCATCCATTTCGGCGGTGGAATTGGCTTCCAACGCGAGGTAGCGAGTCAGGCAGGAAAACATGAGAAGACATGAAGCGCCATCGCTCTTTTTTTTGAGAACTTGTTCCATGGTCTCTTTGGTGGTTCGCAGTACATCGGAATAATCTATGCCGCCCACCGCCAGAGTCGCGTTTTCCGGTATGTTGCCGCCGCAGGCCGCGTACCCTTCTTCGGTGATAAGGTAAATGGAACGGGCGACAGGTTTTGTGCCGTCGTTATAGTCAATTACAAAAGGGAAGGCCGATACCGCCCATGCGCCGTCGCTTTTCTGGATGCCGATGCTTTGAAGGTAATCAAGGACCGGCATATTGTTCACTTCCATAAGTATGTTGTCTTTTGATTTGGTGACAACCCCCCGCTGTTTTTGTATCTTGTCTTCCGCGAAGGAGGTTACGAAAAAAGAGGGGCGCAGATCGCCGTAGAGGAGGGCGAATACCAGCGTGTTTTTACAGTCTTCGCCGTTATAGACGCTCCGGTTAAGGCTGAAGTCCGCCGATGAATCTATGGCAAGGGAACCAAAAAAGGGAATGCCCCCGGAAGCTTTGTCAAGGCTTACGGCGACGGCTTCGCCGCCCAGGTCATTTATATATGGCGCAAAGGCAAACGCCATGACCGGCTGGCCGGGACGCTTCGCGCAGGCTTCCCTATAGGCTTTGCAGATGGGTCCGTCTATGTCTTTGCCGGGGAGTTCCGCCGCGCCGGCAATAAAATCCACGTCGTCGCTGGTAAGAACCAGAAGACCCAGCGCCATTTCGCCTGCGGCGGCGGGCGCCGCCGTCCCTGCGGTAGTCATGCCAATTACATCAAAAGGCAAAGCCGCGCAGATCGCCCGAACGGCGCCGGAATCAATAAACTCGGTGTAGCAGGTAAGGATGCCCAGAGAATTTTTGCGCAACTCTGTATTACCAATCTGTTCCAGGATTTCCGCCGCCGCCACATCAGGATCATCAATTTCACCTGTAAAAGCCGTCATTGTTTTCATCATGATATTCCTCTTTCATTTTTTGAAAGCCATCTCAAAGACCTACGCCCTTTGTTTAAATACTGCCAGAAGCCGGAAAAAGAAGCGTTATCCGGCGTTTGAAATCTTTTTTAAACGGAAATTCTCCCGTTATTTCCACTCGGAACGGGCTATTTTCCCTTAAAGGCCTTTTCCAAACAGGTGAAAAAATCAAAATTCCTCCGAATGTATAGCCATATCGTGAATACGGACGGAAGTTTCGTTCTCTATCATTTCAAACGCTTTGCGCATAACGGTTTCTCCAAATCGCTTTGAATTCGACGCCATCACCGCGCCTATTTGTGTAAACGAAAGCGAATCCTGTAGATCGACCTCAGCCGCGGAAAGATGAAAGCGTTTTTGCAGCTTCATCTTCACCGATTGCACGACGCGGCGCTTCTCTTTGATGGTGTCAACATCGGGAATTTCAAAAATCACTTGCAACATTGAGACAATCATAAGGGAAGTATAGCATATATGAAAGAAAGGCGCAAGGCGGAAAATCCCGCCGGAAAGCAGAGCGCACAGGCGATCCGGCCGCCCTACCCTGCCAACCGGGTTTTGAAAAACCCTCCCTTGTCTATTTCTTCTCTTTTTATTATCATTTTCCCATGAATTTAAGAACGGCGAAACTCGTTTTGGAAGATGGGACTGAATTTTCAGGCTGGTCATTTGGCAAGGCGCGGTCGCAAGCCGGGGAAGTGGTGTTTACGACCGGCATGACCGGCTATCCCCAGTCTCTGACAGACCCCAGTTTCCGTGGACAGATACTGGTGTCCACCTACCCGCTCGCGGGCAATTACGGCGTGCCGGTGGACCCGAAAACCGGCGAGCCTTTTTTCGATGAGTTCGGCATACCAGCGCACTTTGAGTCAGATACGGTGCAAGTCGCAGGGTTTGTTGTGTCCGAAGCGTGCGACAGTCCAAGCCATTTCGCGTCCGGAACAACGCTTTCCGCATGGCTTGAAAAGCGCAATGTGCCAGGGATTTTCGGCGTTGACACGCGGGCGCTTACGTGCAGGATTAGGGAACACGGCGTCATGCAGGGAAAAATCCTCGTGGAAGGATCCCGCGACGTGTCCATCGATTCCGGCGTCATACCTCACCCGGTCGCGGATGTGTCGCCCGCCGCAATAAAAACCTACGCCGCGCCGTCTCCAACGCCGGAGCGACAGCCGGAGCGACAGCCGAACATAGCCCTCATTGATTGCGGAGCGAAAGCCAACATTCTGCGGTGCATCCTCAAACGCGGCGCAAACGTGATCAGGCTGCCGTGGAACCATGATCTCACCGGCATTGACTATGACGGCATTTTTTTGTCAAACGGTCCCGGCGATCCAAAAGCCTGCGGAAAAACGATTGCGTCCATCCGCCGCGCCTTTGACAAGGGCAAACCCACATTCGGCGTCTGCCTGGGCAACCAGATCATGGCGCTTGCAGCAGGCGCGGACACGTACAAGCTGCCCTATGGTCATCGCGGGCAGAATCAGCCCTGCGTCGAGGCGGGTACAAACCGCTGCTACATCACGAGCCAGAATCACGGCTACGCGGTGCGCGGCGACACCCTGCCGGACGGCTGGGAGCCGTGGTTCCTCAATGCGAACGACAACACCATTGAAGGCATCCGCGCAATAAACGCGCCCTTTTCCGCAGTGCAATTTCACCCGGAAGGTTGCCCAGGTCCGAGGGATACGGAATTCCTCATCGACAAGTTTCTGGAACAAGTAAGGAGCGGCATGGCATGAGCGGCAACCATACTGACAACTGTGCTATGGAAGAGATTGAAAAAAAACTCCGGGCGCTTTTCGATAAAATCACCTCGGCGCGGCATTGCGTCGCCTTTACGGGCGCGGGCGTAAGCACCTTGTCGGGCATACGGGATTTTCGGGGCAAGAACGGTTTGTACACCTCTGTGGACACTGCGGAAGACGCGCAAAAGATGTTTGACATCGACTATTTTGAACAAGATGCGAGCTATTATTACAAAGCTGCGGCGGGAATCATCTACAACCTTGACGAAAAAGAGCCTTCCATTGTCCACACAACCCTGGCGGAACTCGAAAAGCGCGGGCTTCTCAAGGCGATCATCACGCAAAACATCGATCTGCTTCACCAGAAGGCGGGCGCCATGCGGGTCATCGAAGCGCATGGCTCCCCCACAATACACTACTGCCTGCGGTGCGCCGACGTACGTATGGGCTTTGAGGAAGCGGCCGCCATTGTCAACCGAGGAGAAATGCCCCGCTGTCCGCGTTGCAACCGTCCGCTCAAGCCCGCCATCACCTTTTTCGGCGAAGCCCTGCCCATAGAGGCGCTGAAGCGGGCTCAGGACGAAGCCCAAACCGCCGATCTTATGCTCGTACTTGGTTCAAGCCTCACGGTGAATCCCGCCGCGTCTCTGCCCCGCGTCACGCTGGCGCACGGCGGCGAAATCGTGATTGTCAATGACAGGGAAACGTATTTGGACGGACGAGCCGCTCTGCTGTTCGATGATTTGGAAACGGCGTTTAGAGGCTTGCGGGCTTTCTTGACGACGGGCGTGTAGGCGGAGATTGCCTTCAAGGAGGATGAAAAGCGTTTTTCGCTTGCAATATGGCGTACATTGAATTTATTGACGTTTGCAAATACTACCGTATGGGCGACAACCGCATTATCGCGGCGGGCGGCATGAGCTTTATCATCGAAAAGGGCGAATTCTGCGTGATTACGGGACCTTCGGGCGCGGGCAAGACGACCCTGCTCAACATGCTTGGCGGCATGGACTCTTGCGACAGCGGAAGCGTCAGCCTGGACGGAGTCTCCATCAGCGCCATGAATGAAAAGCTGCTCACCAATTACCGGCGGGACGACGTGGGGTTTGTGTTTCAGTTCTACAATCTTATCCAAAACCTCACCGCGCTTGAAAACGTGGAGCTCGCCTCTGAAATCTGCAAAAATCCGTACGATCCGGCGGAAACTCTCGCGTCCGTGGGGCTTTCCGAGCGGCTGAACAACTTTCCCGCCCAGCTTTCCGGCGGCGAACAGCAACGCGTCGCCATTGCGCGAGCGTTGGCGAAGAACCCGAAGATACTCCTCTGCGACGAGCCGACCGGCGCGCTGGACTATGTTACGGGCAAGGTGATTCTGAAAATATTGCGGGAAACCTGCCGCGACACCGGCAAGACGGTCATCGTGATCACGCACAACTCCGCCGTGGCGCAGATGGCCGACCGGGTGATTCACATCAAGAACGGACAGGTCAGCGGCGTGGAGCTAAACGCCGAGCCACTGGATATTGAAAGGATCGAGTGGTGATGGGGAAATGAAATGGCGGCGCCATAGAGCCGCTTTATAAAGCGATGCGCTAGGCGCACGCTAATCATCAGGAAATGGCGCACTTGAACCCTATGTGCGTATGCGGAGGAACAAATCCCCCGCGCCTCCAATGTTCCACTCCAAGCGGCGGGGTATTAAATCCTGATCTTTTCCCAAAACCCGGTTGGTTCTGGGAAAAGCTCCTCTTTTTATATAAAAAATAATGATTCAGATCGACAGATTCGTATGGCGTATACATAATCACGCATTCAACGCGGCGCCGCAGTCCGCGCAAAATTTCGCTTTGGACGCGGTTATTTCAACGCCGCAGGACGGACATTTCCTGCGAAGCGCGGCGCCGCATTCAACGCAAAACTTTGCTGTGGGAACCGCCAACTCTGCTTTGCAGAACGGACAGGTTTTCTTTTCCGCCGCAGTCCGCGCCTCCGTTTCATCCGACTCCACAACAGGCGTGGCTGCAACCGGGTTTTCCGCGACTCGCCCCCCTTTCTCAACCGGATCATCTACAGCAGGGGCATTCTTGAGCGCGCTTATCGCGCCAGGCGCATCTTCTTTCACCGCAGACTTAAACAATCTTTTAAAAAATCGTTTGATTTTATGCCAAAAAACAGCGACGGCGGTTCCGCTCGCTATGACCGCTCCAGCCACTATCTGAATGACATACGTCATTGTCGACGGATCCAGATACGCCGATCCATTCACCAGCAACAAAAACTGGCAAAAAACGAAAAGCGCGAACGCAAGGATAAAACTCCCTCCCATCCCAACTTTCTTTTCAAACTTCATATACAACTCCTTTTCTTTTACGGACTGTCCAACTATGCGAACGCTCGGCTCCCTCACGATTAGAACAAATCCGGTAGTTTCCAAAATTAATCCGCCGTTTCCACATTTCCCTCTAGAGTCCCAACCGGGATTTTCAGAGCCTCCCCTATAACCCTGCCGCCGGAAACGAAAAAAGCGGGGTTCGGGTGCAGCCGCAACACGACCGCCCCCATCACGTCCGCCAGAGGAATAAAACCGATCTCCCGGCTGTCACGGGAACGCCCACAGTTGTCTCCAATGAGCCAGACCCCTCTCTCCCGGTCGACAGCCGCCACCCGCTTGACGAGCCTCTCATGGAAAGGGTTGTTTTTGTTTGTAATGACAACATCTCCTGCGTGAGGGCGGCGCTTCCACCGCAAGACCATCACAATGTCGCCGTCACGCAAGGCGTCACGCATGCTGTCTCCGTTGACTATCGCCAAACAAAAGACAAACCGGTTTACGCCAAGTATACCCAAGCACACGGCAAGCCAGAACAAGCCGTTCCATTTATTCATTCGCATATCGTTCTATTAGCGACGTTTTTATGGGGCGCGGGAGGCGCAGCCGACCTAGTGAAACGGAACCCGGAGGCCGAAGTCTGAAACGTAAACAGACCTGTTATACGACGTACCGCTTTTTACAATTATTTCTTCTTTGAATATTTTTCATAATATTTTATTAATCCTTCTTTATTTAATTCACCTTTTGCCACATTCATAATTTTTTCATATACCATTTCTTCTTTGCAATTAAATGTATACCCGTTAATATCTAAAAATACTAACGAACTTGTTAATGCTACACGTTTATTTCCGTCAATAAACAGATGATTTTGACAAATATGAAACGCATAAGCAGCCGCCATTGCGGGAATTGTTTTATGAAAATATTCTCCACCAAAACCCGATTGGGGTATGTATATTGCGGAACTTAATAAATTTAGATCCCTAACTCCATACATTCCGCCATAGTTTCTTATTTGATCTTCCAATATGATTAATATTTCAGATAATGTTAAAAAATGTATCATAGTTATTCGCCAAGTTTTTTTAACACATTTCCGTATTTTTTATTAATGTTCTTCAATGATTCAAGAATATCAGTTTCCTGGGTAACTGTATTTTGAGGAGATAAAATTATATTTTTTCCATCGGTACTTAGTTCAAAAAATGTTTCATTGGTTATATGTAACATTTCCATTATTGGTTTATCGATGACAAGAGCGGCGCTATTCCCCTGCCGGATTAATTTTTTGACCATAATAGTTTCTCCTCAAAATATACCCAAAATTTCTAATTGTATATTATTTTATACAATTCCTATACTTATATTGTATACACATTATAGATATTTGTCAATGTCTTTTTGAGATTTTTTTAAGAAAATATTTGCGGCATTTCGCATAATGCCCGTGGAGCGGATTTTGTTTAACGTGCTTATATACGCCATAATTCACCCACTATTAAAATAGTCTTTACTGCTTGCAATTGCACTGTATTTTACTGTTTTTCTATTTGAAATGCGCAACTGTTTTTCCTCCGTTTCTATGTTAGTTCTCGAGCTCCGCGCTGAACATAAACGCCGTGCTCCATTTGTCGTACCCGTCAAGGAACACTTCCGCAACCCAATACTTGTCCGGGTACGGGATGTTTACTCCTTGACCGAGCATTGTGTTTCGGGTCGTGTCGTACATCGCATCGCTGTCGTATCCCTCCTGCTTGTGCATCGCTTCCATATCTCCGGAAAAAATCGCAAACGCGAATTGAGAAAGGAACGGCGCCCCCGAAACGAAATTATTGACGTCTCTGGCCGGCACAAAGTCAAAGCTGATAAATCCCTCCGGCACAGGAGCGTCAGCTTTCATAAAGCGTCCCCAAAAGCCGTGCCACCGCTCCACGTCAACATTTTTCCCGTAATGGTGCTGAAACAGAACGTCATAATCGAAGCCCGATTTATGTTCCGGCATATTGTCGAGGGTTTGAAAGAACTTTTTCCGCCCCTCAACGCTGTCTAATCCATCGCCTTCGAGGAGTTCTTTTCCGATAAAACGCATTGCGGGCATCTTTTTGTATTCAAAGCTGTCAATTTGGAAACCTTTTTGCTGAATTTTAACCAGGTCCGGCATAATCAACGCCCATTGCACCGCAGCGTCGCAGTCTTTCAGATAATTGATATACCCATAAACATCAACATAATCAACGCCGAAGGAACCTGTCTTGCCGCCCGCGAATTGCTCCCGCACTCCGCGTTCCCGCATAACTGAGAAATCAGAAAACACACGGGCGACCAATTCACGCAGCCGCTCATCTCCGGGCCGTCCCGATAACTCGTCATCGAATCTGTCCAACGCCTTGAACACGACCTCGTTGACCGTGGCGGACGGCTCTAATTCTTTCAGGTATGTACGAAGCCGCGCGTTTTGCTCTTTGAACCGCGCGAAAACGCCCTGCAAAAGAATTTGCTCGTTCTCGGAAAGCTTGTCCTCGCTCCACTCGGAGTCGTCGAGCACCCATTCGGTCAGCGCGTCAAAGACATCCGGGTTTTGCCCTCTTGCCTTGGCTGCCCAGTCAACGACCCTCTTGTACTTGTCGGCGGCGGTTTGTCCCCCCCCCCCCCGGCGGTCTGCTCCGCAATGTCGCTCCAATAAAATTCATCGATCAGCTTATGTGACATTTCAAATCCTCCTTGAATTGTGATGTTGACGGACAGCGGATGAAATAATTTGACATTTACC
>JAISCC010000125.1 GCA_031265845.1 Treponema sp. | reverse complement strand
TCTACGGCAACCCGTGTTTGTGGGTAAAGCGTCCGCACCGCGATAGAATTCGCCACGACCTCCTGTATATAGGGGATGTTGAGCGTGGACGCGATGATCTTGCCGCCTGATCCGCACACAGCGGCGCGGAAGACTGCATCTGGAAAGCGCATGAAAACTTCCTCCAGCAGGGCGCGAATGGTTTCCGCCTGCCGGGCGTTGTGGCGAATATACCGGGAGAATAACGATGTGTTTGTATGCGGATCCACGACGACGGTTTTTGCTGTGGTTGATCCCACGTCAATGCCCAGCCATAAACAGGATGATGCTGTCATTCGGCAAAATATACACGAAAAAAGACGATTAGACAAGAGGCGGCGAAGGCGGCTGTCAACAAGTCAAGAGCGCCAGATACAATTCTTGCGGGAGGGTCCGGGGCAGTTTTTCACCTTTAGCCGGGCGGAGGCGTGGAATGAAGAGCGATTACGGGCGAAAATAATATCTCCGCGCCGCCTCCACTCGCTCCGGCGGCTCTCCTTCCAGCGCCAGCGACCAGTACCGCTCCTCCATATACGCCCGGTTCTCCCCGCCCGCGTGTTGAACCGCGCTGCCATAATCACGGGCGACTGGAATCCGTCCGCAGGCTTGATAGAGAACGACAGACGCTTCTCTTCAAGCCGGATTCAGCGCGACTCGAAAGTGAAGAGTCCTCGCGCCTCACAAAGCGCGCACAAGAGGAAGGATGCTGATAAGCGTCCCCGCCTTTACAACCAGTGAAACGTAGTCGCTTTATATCGACGATGTTCCCGCAAGACGCTTCACGCTGCATGAGACGAAACGCTCAAGACTCAATGATATAGAATGAATTGACCGCGTTGCGGGCTGCGCTGGAGCGTCCGTTTTGTAAAAAGGTGGTGGCGCCCAGCCCAGTCTTGGATATAGGCTATATCCAAAGCCAGACATAGCCTATATCCAGAGCCAGATATAGCTTATATCTAGAGCAAGACATAGCTTATATCCAAAGTCAGATATAGGCTATGTGTCAAGTCTGGCATAGCTAGCGTATAACATCTGACAGAAATGTGCGCGGCGTAACACGGCTGGCGCTTATAAAATGGGGAATAGTACTGTTGAGTTGCCAACACCATGATGACAGCGGCCGTCACCCTGTCCGCCAAAGACGGCTGGACATTTGCCGGCGTTAAAGAAAACAGTTTTACCCACAACGGCGCGGCGGAAGTACGCAATGAGGAACATAGCGGAACGGCGGTCATAGTGTTTCCGGCGACAGCGCCCCTGACAGAGCCGGAGATCGCGGTTGCGGAAGCGGCGTCTTTTAGAGCGGCCCATGAGCGGGTTTTGGCTCTTGACGAAGAGCGCGTTGCAATCGAAGATGAAACAGCCGTAAACGCCGCGCTGACGGCGCACGCGGGTTTGTTCATTGCCGCGCAGTCTCTGTTGGAAGCGGAACAGACGACGCTTGATGGTCTTAAAGCGAATATCGAATGCCTGAAACCGGTTGCAAAACTATCTCTTGCCATAGACTCTTTTGTAACGGACGGGATTGTCATTGAACATGAAAAGAAGATATATCTGGTTGCGCCGTCCGGTACGCCCATTACATCTTTGCGCTTGCAACTGATGTATCAAAATGCGGCGCCGCCGATACTGGGAGTGGGGCGTGATTTTTCCACTCCGGTATCTTACACCATAGCGAAGCAAGGCGGCGGGACGGAAGTGTATATGGTTGAAGTTATTGCAAGCGCGTTGCCGGTTATGATGATAAAAACGCCGGACGCCGCTTCGGTCGCTTCAAAAGAAGAGGGGTTGAAGACGCTTCATTTGTATTATACGATGACAATGGAAATCTGACGCAAGGCGGAACCGATATAAAATTGCGCGGAAATGCCGCTTCTACTTATCCCAAAAAGCCTTATGCAATAAAATTGTCCTGCGCGGCCAGCTTGCTCGGCATGCCTTCTCACCAACGGTGGAATTTATTAGGCGAATTGGAATGATCCTACAGTTTTACGGAATGAGACCGCTTTTAAAATTGGAACGATATTGGATGCTATGGCGTGGACACCCTGATCCGATCAAACCGTCTTATATGTAAACGGGGAATATCTCGGCGTATACCAGCTGACCAATGCGATAAAAATTAACGCGAACCGCGTAAACGTGAGTCCGGCAATCTCAAAAAGCAATCCCAGCGGCGGGTATATTCTCGAAATTGACAAGTTCTCTAAAGGCGAATTTTTTCACATTGAAACAGCGATAAAACACATTTGGTTTTCCTGTTCCGATCCGGATGAGGATTTAGACGAAACTATCAACAGAGACGCTCAAACGGTACTCGCAAAAATGGCTGCGGATGTGCAGATGGCGGAGGATGCGCTCTATTCCGGTGATTTTATGAATCCGGAGACAGGATACAGGAAATATCTTGATGTTGATTCTTTCATTGATTGGCGGCTTGCCAATGAAATTGCCAAAAACTATGAAATTAGACTATTGAATGGACAGTATATGTATTATGATCCCGACAAAAAGAAGTTTTGTATGGGTCTATTGTGGGATCATGACAGCAGCTTTGGCAATTCCTCTTCCTATGGGAGCGATACTACCAGCGGCTTTATGGTGGACAAAAACACTACGCATGCCTCGGACTGGGCGCACGGCTATGAGTGGCGGCACGTCAGAGTTGGCAAAATAAAAGATCGGTGGAATGAAATAAAACCCGGCTTGCTTTCTTCCTTGCTAACGTATGTTGACGAACGTTCCACCTCTGTGCGGGAAGCGCAACTGCTTGATATAAAAAGATGGAATAGGGGTATAGATCAGAGCGTTTCGGTTTTTTCTTTAAAAACATGGCTCACCAACCGGATAGCATGGCTTGATGAGGCGATCAACGCCTTGCAATGAAACGCCTGCAATGTCGCCGTACAGTTGCGCTTGCTTTACAATTTCTACATTCTATCATATACTAGAATTCATAAAAGGAAAGCCATGCGTAAAAGCGACAGAAACACCATCGGCGCAACGCCCGCCGGATCAGCGTCAGCCGCAAGCGTCATACTGTACCGTTGCCTGCTGGTTGCGGCCGCTCTTTTGGCGTTGACAATCGTATCGGTGACGGCGTACACCGTCATTTCAAGGAGTTTTGCCAAAGGCAAACCGGTCTACACGCTTCCCGAACAGGATACGTCCGCGCCGGATGTCGCGGCGGTGGAGGACAACATCTTCTCCGCGATAGGACGCATACGAACTTTCACCGCAGACAATCAAACGGCGATAGTGTCCATAGCGTTTCCGTATAATAGGGAAGACGTTCCTTTTACCGAAGAGATCGTCTCAAAAATCACGGACTTTAGAAATATCACCTTCGCCTTTTTCAACAGCCGTTCGGCTGAAGAGTTGCGGAACATGGGAGAGGATGCGGTAAAGGCTGAATTGTTGAACCAATACAACGGCGTCCTGAAACTAGGGCGCATACCCTTGTTGTACTTCAACGATTTTATGACGCTCGAATAGAGGATGTATCCCTTTACTTCATCACAAGCTCTTATACGCCAGCCAAACGGGTGCAGAGCCGGGGCATTATATGGAACCCAAGATTAAAATACTGCTTGCCGATGATCAGACCTTGGTTGCCGAAAGTGTCAGCGCCTTCCTTTCCAATTATTACAGGGTTATTTTGTCCAGGGAGTCGCTTCCATAGGATTGAAAGGGTGAGTTTGTTGCGAAGACTGCGTTCTTGAAACAGCTTTGGATAAATTTTTATTTTTATAAAAAGGTTTAACACCCTGCGAGCCAAAGGTTCGCGCTTGTTTCGAGGATTGTGTGCTAGCCTACTAGAAAAGGTTGTTTCAAAATCCGATTGTTTTTGAAACAGCCTCTGTTATTAATAATTTTTATCAGGAGATTGGCATGGGCGAAAAGACTGAAAACTATGTCTCTGACATTCACAATGCGGATTATGAGGAAGAATATCACAGAATCTTGCTGGATCACAATTGCCTCATAGACATTTCCGGCAGGGAAACCGAATCCCTGAACGGCACGTGGCATTTTTGCGTCGATCCTTACGACACGTGCCGCCGGGCGCATTGGTTTCGGGAAATCCGGTGCAACGATACGGGCGCGGAACAACCGGTGGACTGGGATTTTGACTGGTGGGAACGGACGCCTGTTCCGGGAACTTGGAATGTCCAGAAGCCGGAGCTTTTTTGGTACGAGGGTTCCGGCATATATATGCGGACATTCCGGTATGTTCCCAGGGAAGCGGGGGAACGGGTGTTTCTCTGTTTTGAAGGCGCGGCGTACGAAGCGTCGGTGTTCCTGAATGGCGTTTTTATCGGAACCCATAACGGCGGCTCCACCCCCTTTACGGTGGATGTCAGCGGCGCGGTCAAGACAGACAACCGCCTCATCGTGGTGGTGGATGCCCGCCGCAGTCCCCTGCGGGTTCCCATGGACAACACGGACTGGTTCAATTACGGCGGACTTTACCGCGATGTGCATCTGGCGCGCGTCCCCAACGTGTATATCAAAGACTGGTTTGCGCGGCTTGCGCCAGATGGAACGTTTTCGAAGATTCTCGTTGATGTCGCGGTCTCAGGCGTGGACGGAGCGGACGGCGAAAGAAAAGCCGCGCTTGCCATTCCCGAACTCGGCATAGAGGAAGAAATATCCCTGCGGCAAAGCGCGGGGCGCGGCGTCTTCGCCGTGAATGCTGATTTGCTGTCGCTTTGGGAGCCTGAAAACCCGAAACTCTACGATGTTTCCATCCGGCTTCTTCCCGAAGACGGCGGGCCGGGCGGCGATCTGGTTCATGATCGCATCGGCTTTCGGGAAATTAAAATAAGGGGGCGGGAAATTTTGCTCAACGGCAAAAATATCTTTCTGAAAGGCGTTTCCGTTCATGAGGATCATGTTCTTTTGGGCAAGACCACCACGTCCGAAATCATCAGAGAGACCATTCATGACCTGAAAGAAATGAACGGCAACTACCTGCGCCTCGCCCACTATCCCCATGACCGGCGTTTCGCCCGGATTGCCGACGAAGAGGGGGTTCTCCTGTGGGAGGAAATTCCGGTCTATTGGGCTATAGCCTTTGGAAACAAAAGCGTCTACAGGGATGCGGAAAATCAGCTTGCCGAACTCATCCAGAGGGATCGGAACCGCGCCAGCGTCATCATCTGGTCAGTGGGCAATGAAAACCCCGATACAGAAGAGCGGCTTGAGTTTATGTCGAGCCTAGCGAAAAAAGCCAGGGAGCTGGATGAGACTCGGCTGGTATCCGCAGCCTGCCTGGTCAATCACACCAAGCTAAAAATTGAAGACCGGCTTTCAGAATTTCTTGATATTATCGGTGTCAATGAATATTACGGTTGGTATGATCCGGATTTTGACAATTTGTCCGCCATCTTCTCCAATTCCAGCCCGGACAAGCCGGTGATTGTCACGGAATTCGGCGGCGGCGCCCGGAGCGGGCAGCGGGGCAACATCAACGATCTTTTTTCCGAAGACTATCAAAAAGCCCTGTATATAAAACAGGTGGAAACGTTTAAAAAATATCCCTTTATTGCGGGCTTGAGCCCATGGATACTCTACGACTTTCGCTGTCCCCGAAGGTTCAACCGCTACCAGGAAGGATACAACCGAAAGGGATTGATAGACGCGGACAGAAAAACGAAGAAGCTCGCCTTTTTTGTCATGCAGGCGTTTTATAAGGAGGATAGCCATGAAACTGGACATTCGTTATGAAGCCAAAACGATGAGAGAACATCGCTCTTTGAAACGATGGTTGTTGAAGATGAAATAAAAAATGCTCCGCCACAGAGATGCGGGGCATTTTAAGACTTTTGTTTGAAAATCAGTCGAATAAACTTGGCTGGCTTTCGTCATCCCTTAAATTTTATCTCACGCCGTTTCTCTATCGCCTCACCTGTCTCCTTCAGCGGTTCATCCGCATTTCGCCGGACATACTATTATGATATATCAATACAGATTTTAGCCGCCCCGGAGCGGCGGGGAATTAACCCTCCGGAGATTAAATTGAGAGCCTTTCCCAAAACCAACCCGAATGTAGTTCGCGTTTTGGGAAAGGCTCTTGAATACGGGAAAAGCGGAGCTTTAGAGCGGCTTTTTCCTGTTGCAGAAGCAATGCGGGAGATCTCAAGGGCACTGCAGTCTTTCTTCCTCATCCTCGAATTTTGTGAACAGCCCTATTCTCTAGGTGGACGCGATGTCCTCGCCTCGTGGCAAGCGGCTTCGCCTTATCCCACCGCTTTTTCAACCAGTTCCGCCAGAAGGGGCATAAGCTGCTTCTTGCGGGACACGATCTCTTTCAGCACATAGATGCCCTGTCCGGTGATGGGAAAGTTGATATGGCTGGTAAATGATTTTTTTCCGGTGACAAAAAGCAGCGAGTCCAGCACGGTGACATCGGTTGACAAAAGGGCGGAGAACAGATGATCCTTTCCCGCCCGAACCTGCTCTAACGCCGCGACGATTTCATCCCGCCGTTCCACCAGCGCCCCGGGATTGTCGGTCTCAATCTGACTGACCGAAAAAGTTACGCCCCGCTCCGCGTATTCCTTCAAGTCCAGTTTAATCAATTCGTCCGCAGGCAAGGAATTAACCTGATTCGCGGCGGTCTGCATATCATGCCCAAGTGTTTTAATGTCCAGCCCAGTGATTGAAGAGAGGTACTCGGCGGTTTCTATGTCCGTTTCCGTTGTAGTCGCGGATTGCAAAACCAGGGTGTCGGCGATAATTCCACAGAGCAGGATCGAAGCGACGCCTTTTTCCAGGGGAACCTTCTGTTCCCGATACAGGTTGGTGATGATGGTGCAGGTGGCTCCCACCACACGGTTGATAAAGGTGATGGGGTAGCGGGTGGAAAGGTTCCCCAGCCGGTGATGGTCTATCACTTCCAGTATCTTGTAATTTTCGATTCCCTCAATGGCTTGGCTTGGCTCATTGTGATCCACCATGATCACTTCAACATTTGGCTCCTTGATAAGGTCGCCTTCAAAAATAACACCCTTCACCTTGCCCTCATCGTCCGTTACCGGCAGACAGCGGGAAGGCGTTTTTGAAAGGGCTTCGCGGAACATCCGCACCGGATCGTGCAGCCGGATCTGGGGGACGTCCGTATCTCCCAGCGTTCCCACCGGCACGGAGTAGATGATCAACATTGCGGTGGAAGATGTGTCAAACGGGCTTATCAACACGGTCACTTTGTTTTTCTCCGCCAGTTCCACGAGTTCTTTTGAAAGGGTGTTTCCGGCGGAGAGAATCAGCGCCCGCGCCTTCATCTCAATGCAGGATTTCTGTATATCCCAGCGATCCCCCACAATGACCAGGGCGTTTTCGGCGCCCTCCGCCGCCAAATATCCTCTGAAATGAGCCGTATACGATGCCGCGACCACAATGGGGGATTTCCTGATCTCCTCGCCGTTAAACAGCGTCACCGGCTGGGCGTGGATGGTCGCCGCCAGATGATCCAATGAAAGGGGAAAAGATGATTTCCTTCGGGGATTTATATTGGCGATAATGTAGCGGGCGAAACCCTGGTAGTGGAGCATGCTCCGGTAGGCTCCTGTCCGGTCGACAATGGGAAGCGCTTTGGAATCATCTTTTTGAAGCAGTTCCAGAGCTTCCCACACGCTGGCTTCCTCATGCACCGTCGCCGGCTCTCCGGCTATGTAGTATTCAGCCTTGGGAATCAGATCCGGCAGATACTCCGGCACGGATACGCCGAAACGTTCAAGAATGTATTCCGTCTGAGGGCTTATTTTTCCGGCGCGGGCCGCGACAACTTTGCTCTGCCCCTGAAGTTGCTTGAGCCGGGCGTAGGCTGCGGCGGAAATCACCGAATCGGCGTCAGGGTTCCTATGCCCTATGACGTAAATTTTTTTTTCTCTCTTTTCTATAATGTTATCCATACTATGCCATCCTTTTTGCGCAACGCTTTCCTTTTATTTTGAAGTTCCAAACCTAACCCGAACTATGTTCGCCGAACACGGTTCGCTGAACGCAGTTCGCTGAACGCAGTTCGGGGTTGAAACAGCCGCTCCTGTCATTTAATCTCTTCCACTATCCCGTTAATTTTTAATTTTATGATTTCCATGTTTTCCAACCCGTTGTTATCAACAACTTTTACGGCTATTGTGTGGATTCCGGGTTTAAGAGAAACAATTTGTTTTCCTTCCTTGTCAATAATAATTGACGGCTTAAACCCTTTTTCCGCGTCATACGCAAAATCCCAGCTATAGAATTCAATGCCGGCGGCGCTTTGCCCTGCGGCGGTCAATTCTATTTTTCGGTTCCCCGCAGATGTTCCGCCCGACGTGTCTTTTTCCATTTCATTGATGTGAACCCCAATCGCGGGTTTTGTGGCGATGGGAATGATTTCCTCAACCGTCACCAGTTTTATGATGCGGTCTTCCTTGTTTTTCAGGCGGGCCGCTTCCTCAACGGCTCCCTTTCCAAACGAAAAGGCGATGATATACCCGATGGGCTTTTTCGCCGCGATATTCTTTTCCAGCAATGTCTTGTCAAACCGCTGAACCGCCGCGACAAAATTGTCAATGACATTGCGCCCGATAGTGTCCTGCCGCTTTACCTGTATCGGAGCGCCGTCTGCGGCTTTCCCGTCAAGCCCCATATCGCCCCGCTGTTTGGCGTTGGGCGTTCCACCGAACTGCCGGACAATCCACGCCTCGAATTGAAAAGCGTCTTTGTAGCGGAGCGTGTCATAATCGTATTTGTGAAGTTGCACCGTATACGGGGAACTGAACAGATCCGCCTGTTTTTGCAAGCGCAATTCGGTGACTTTTACCGCCATCGCCGATTGATCGATCCCTATCCATTGCCGGTTAAGCCTGTCGGCGACGGCGATTGTCGTTCCGCCGCCCATGAACGGGTCAAGGACTATATCGCCTTCGTTGCTGGCAGTGAAAATCAGTTTATATAAAAGGTCTTCGGGTTTTTGGGTTGGGTAGCCGATAAACTCATCGGCTTGGGAATTGATTACAGAATACTCCAAAACGTCAGGAGGCGCGACTTTTAACTCGGTTGTTTCTCTATATACCAGCCGCGCTTCACCGTCAATATTTTTGCAATTCTTCTCAAACTTTTCCCTATTATAAATAATATATTGTCTGATTTTTTTCCCCTTGAGATAGACCACATTTTGATCCCAGCCTTTCTCAAACTTCTTTAATTGATGGGATGACGGAGCGTAGCCGTTCTTGTTGAATGTTACGGCGTTTTGAGTCTTCCCATACCAAAATATCGTATCGTGCATTTTCTGAAACGTCTTTGATACATTCGTCCACCTGTGATAAAACCAAACGATTTCATTTTTGAAGTTGCCACTTCCGAAAATCCTGTCCAGAATATCAACCCGGATATAGGCGTTGGCGTGCCAATCGCAATGCAGAAACATACTCCCCGTAGGCTTGAGAATACGGTGCATCTCCGCGACCCGCTCTTTGAGCCACGCGATATAATGGTCAATCCCACCAGCCCAGCGGTCTTGGAAACTCCGCACCTCGCCTGCGTCTCCCCAAATTACCTCGTAATTGCGATTGGAAAAAAACGGCGGATCAAGGTAGATAAGGTCTACGCTCTCCGCTTCCATGCCTTTGAGTATTTCAAGATTGTCGCCGAGGATAAGTTTGTTTACGGTCATAACGTCTCCTAAACAAGAGTGTTCATATCAATATCAAAACCAATCGCCTTCAATTCCCGCGCGAGATCAAAATGCCATCTCCGATGTTCATCGAGCGGAATATAAATATAACCTTGCAAATCCGATTGAATATTCAACCCTTCTTCCGCAAGGATGATGGTGTTTTTCCTTCCGAGTTTTCCCATAAAGTACCCCGCTTCAAAAATGACATTCTGCCGCGGACGTTTTTCGTCCTTGTCATCGTCTTTATATTTTCCAATATCGTCGCCGGTGAATAATACAAGAGCGGCTTTCACATCCGCGTGTTTTTCAAATTTCTCAATTACCGTTTGTCCCTTGTTTGCGTGCTCATGTAAAATAATTGGCTTGAGTTTCATCTTTTGTACAAGATTGGAAACTTGAGCTTTGACGCCCTCATCCCTACCATGCACAATAAAAACATTCTCATTGTTTTCAGGAATTTGTTTCTGCGTTTGTTCTGTTTGAACATCGCTGTCAGACAAATAATTTTTTAGGTAGAGTATCGCTGTCTCAAGACCATGCTGAAATCTCTCTATTATCTTGTCAGGGTTATTACGTAAATAAATGCTGTAAAACTGAAGGTTTTCAAATGATGTAACTTCGATTGAGACCTTTCCATATTGGTTTATTAAGAACCGTAGTACATCTGTTTTCCATGCCTTAAATTCGGGGCTGTTTGACGACGAATTTCTAATGCTTTCAGCGCGTTCTATAAGCCGCTCCAATCTTTCACGCATATTCTACTCCTTCTTTTGTATCCTTTGCCGGGGATTTTTACTCCAGTTTCTGAACTTCGATTTTGAAGTTCCAAGCTCCGGCTTTGAAGCTCTGAACTCCGGCATCCGGGTTTTTAAGCCCGAAAGTGGAGTTTTTTGCTCAAAACAATAAGCTTATTGTACCTGCAAAAGCCCTTTTCCACAAGAATACATGCAATAAGAATCGCCGGTTTTGCGGGCTAGTCTTACCCATATTTGCAATCTTTTTTGCGCGGCGGGTTTCCTTGTCAGGAAACTTCCGCCGCTAATTGGAGTCCGGCGCGAGCGAATTCAACGCGGTGCGCCTCGTCCAGTCCGTTGCCGGTGATGATCGAGGCAAAGGCGAAGGGCGCGGCGAGAGAAGCGGCGCCAAATTTACGCGAATCCCAGATCAGACAGGTTGCGGAGGCGTCTTCAACGGCGCTACGCTTCGCTTAGACCATGCGGGTGTCGGGTGTCAGACACTTTTGACGGCGTGGAGCTATAGTCAAACGCCGCCGCGATGTAGTGTCAGCCACACTTTTGATGGCGTGGGAGCTATGAGTCAAACCTCGCCGCGATCCCGCCTACAGACCACTTGTTTTTCTTGTCAAATTGCTCTAAAATACAATAAATTTTTTATTGTTTAAGGAGAATGTCAATGAAAAAGATTCCAGCAGGCATAAGCGTGGCGCTTGCAATAACGCTTTTGTTCTTTGTTTCCTGCTCAAAAAAAGACGCTCAGACGGCGTCCGCGCCTCCGGCGCAGGCGACTCCGGCTGAAAAACAGATTACGGTGCGGCTCTTGACCGATGCGACCGGCGTTGACGACAAATCGTTCAACGCGGCGGCGTGGCGCGGCATTTTACAGTTCTACGGCGACACATGGGACTCAACGCCGAAGCGCGGCTCCCTGTATGAAGTGGTGACAGCCCAAATGCAAGATATGTACATTCCGAATCTGATGCAAGCCGCCGATGAAAAGTACGATCTGATCGTCGCCACGGGCTTCACTTTCGCGGATGCGCTTGGCGAAGTCGCCGCCGGTACGCCGAATCAAAACTACCTGATCGTGGATGTTGACTGGATCGATCTGCCTAATGTGTTGAATGTGGTGTTTGCGGAACATGAGGGATCTTATTTGGTCGGACTTGCCGCGGCTCTTAAAGCGCAGGCGGATGGCATCGCGGATCCCCAGTTCGGGTTTATAGGCGGCATCGCGAGCCCTACGATCGCCAAATTTGAGATCGGCTATATTCAGGGCATCCTCTCGGTGTTTCCCAACGCGAAAATCGTGGAGTACTACGCGGGCGACTGGGGGCGTCCCGATCTCGCAAAGACCCAGGCGAAGAACTGGTACGATTCCGGCGTATACGCGATCTACTCGGCAGCGGGCGGCACCGGCAACGGAACCATCGCCCAGGCGAAGGAATACCGGCTTCAAGGCAAGAACGTGTGGGCAATCGGCGTCGATTCCGATCAGCATGAAGAAGGGCTTTACAACGACACAGATTCCGCAACGCTTACCTCCATGTTAAAACGGGTCGAGTCCGCCCTGCTGTACGCCCTCAACGCCTCGAAAAACGGGATGTTCAAAGGCGAAGTTATAACGCTTGACCTGAAGGCTGACGGCGTAGGCTTTGCCGTCACCAACACGTCCGCGCTTTCCCAGGATATTGTAAGCAAGATAGAAGCGGAAAAGGTGAAGATTATCGCCGGTACGATAAAAGTGGCGGCGACGCTTGAAGAAGCGCGGGCGACGCCGAATTTCCCGGCTGATATTAAAGCGCAGTAAACATGTGGGCATGGAGTTGGCGGCTCGGCCATGCGGCTCCATGTTCTCAAGCTATAAGTGGAGGTGGATATGCCGGCGCCCGCAATCGAAATGATCGATATAACAAAGATTTTCCCCGGAATTGTCGCAAACGACAAGGTGCGCCTGTCGGTCGAGGAAGGTGAAATCCATGCGTTGCTTGGAGAGAACGGCGCCGGAAAATCCACCCTTATGTCCATTCTATTCGGCCTTTACGAGCCGGACGAAGGGACGATCAAGATTCGGGGAACAGAAGTCTCTATCAGGACGCCGAATGACGCCACCGCGCTCAAAATCGGCATGGTACACCAGCACTTCAAACTGGTGCATAATTTCACCGTCACGGAAAACATCATACTTGGGCTTGAAAGCCGCGACAGATTCGGTTGCCTCGACCTTAAAACAGCGGAAGAACGAGTCGCCCGCCTTTCGGAAATCTACGGTCTCGCGGTTGATCCAAAGGCGCGTATTGAAAACATTACGGTAGGCATGCAACAACGAGTGGAAATCCTCAAAATCCTGTACCGGAACGCGGACATCCTCATCTTCGATGAGCCGACTGCGGCGCTTACCCCTCAAGAGATCGACGAACTCCTCGTTATTTTCCGCAAACTCAAAGCGGAGGGCAAGACCATTGTATTCATCACCCACAAACTTAAGGAAATAAAAGCGGCCGCCGACCGTTGCACCATACTCAGACGCGGCAAGACGGTATGCACGGTCAATGTGTCCGACGCCGACGAGCGGGAGCTTGCCGAGAAAATGGTGGGCAGGGCGGTGAATTTCCGCATTGACAAAAAAACCGCCGTTATTGGCGCGGAGGTTCTCAGGATCGAAAACCTTATGGTCATGGGAAGCAAGGGCGTTCCTGCGGTACACGATCTTTCCCTGAGCGTCCACGCTGGAGAAATCTTCGGCATCGCGGGCATTGACGGCAACGGTCAATCCGAGTTGACAGCCGCTATCGCCGGTCTTTTGCCGGTGAAATCAGGACGCATCCTTCTTAAAGGCAAGGATATCACCAAAGCGCGGATACGCGCTCGCAACGAGAGCGGCATAGGACTGGTGCCGGAAGATCGGCACAAGCATGGGCTGGCGCTTGATTTCCGCGTTGATGAAAACTTTATTCTTAAGAATTTCAGGAAGCATCCCCAGTCACGGTTCGGCTTTCTCCAGTTCCCTGTAATAACTTCCCACGCCCAGACGCTGATCGCCGAGTTTGACATCCGGGCTGGCAACCAGGCCGCCACGCTTGCGAAATCCATGTCCGGCGGCAATCAGCAGAAAGTCGTCATTGCGCGGGAAATAGACCTTTCGCCGGATTTGCTGATCGTGTCCCAGCCTACACGCGGGCTTGACGTTGGCGCCATTGAGTACATACACAGGCGCATCGTCGCCGAACGCGACAAGGGGCGGGCCGTGTTGCTCGTGTCCTTTGAACTGGACGAAATCCTCGCCCTTTGCGACCGCATAGCGGCAATATCAAAGGGAACTATCACTGGCATTGTTCCGGCGCAGGACGCGGACGAGCGGAAGATCGGCGCCATGATGGGCGGACTGACGGCGTAACGCGCCGCTTACATCTTTTTATTCACAGCGGGGTCTCATACCGCGCCTTAAAGGGCGACCCTTTAGGGCGGTTAGATTTGGCGACGCCAACAAAAAATGGCGGCAGGCTGGTTTGCATAGCAAACCTTCACAGTTACATAATTTCCTTGTTACATAATTTCCTTACAGTCGACCCGAAGGGTCGCCATTCATACACATCAATAAGTAATAATAAACATGCAACGAAAATTATTGCGGAAATTTTTCATGCGGGGATATTTCGCGCGTCATGTACGGCAGGCGCATTGCGCCGCAGTTATTTTGCTTGGGCAAGCGCTTCACAGAACAATTTGTTGAGGATATCCACCCTAGACATGGATGTCATGCTGTTCGTTGAGGCGTTGGAAAAATCAGAGCGAGGGTTCGCGCAAACCAATCCATGCCCAGTTGAAACGCGGATATCATTGTCGTCTTTTTTGCCGTCTTCTTTATTATATGGAAACCAGATGAATAAATTATGTGCGCCTGATGCAAGAAGTATTTTGCCAAAATGAAAGTAGGCGCGCTTGTATTTTTTGTCTTTGAACCGCAATGAGCATCTGAACGATATGTTCTCGTAAGGTGTGCCGGCGCCGCCACGCTCAATTGAGACTATCAATGTCCCCACCGTCAAACTCCATTGCATATTTAAACGATGGAAAGTCGGCGAGCTTTTGACTTTTGACATTCTCGACCATTTTGTGCAGTAAATCGGCGAAATTCATCAATTCGTTTTCCATTTGGTAGTTGCGCCATATACAATCCATGTTATACCTTCCTTCTCGCATCCTTCGCATCCATGCGATTTTCAAAACCACCCGCCCGCCGCTTTACGGCAGGCGGAAACTAAAACATCCGGTACACGGCCCGTAACTGAGCCTCGTTGAGTCTTACCCCGAAGCCGCTTTCCGGCGCGGCATTGCCGGGCATGTTTTGTTCGCTCGCCGCTACGCGGCTTGCGACTTGGTTACGGTACCAACGCCGACGCTACAGTCCCCTTCTGGTTCTCGTAGCGGCAGCAGACATACATAGACATACGCCGTCATGCCCCCCGTCCTCCGTGTCGAACAGGAGATTCTCCTTCCGCTGTCGCGTGAACCGGAAACGCCTCATCTCCTTCCCGTCCGCCGCCGCCTTCATCGCATGAGGGCTGCCCGGGCAGTTCAGAGATGCCGAGGGAACCCCGTCGGGCGCCGATGCCGGATGTGTGTCTCTGGTCATGTACGCAATCCAGTTGCGGCACATCGCTATGATCAGCGCGCGCATTGAGGGCATCCAATCGTTGCTTTTCGCCATTTTTTCTCTTTTTTTACTTGCGGGATGCCAATCGTCCCGCAAGGTATAATCGCGTATGTATTGCTAAAGATATACGGCGTGGACTTCAAACCAACATCCGCTTTGGCATGAGGCGAAAAGAATCCCCGCCGAGCGGCAGCCTTCGCCGCAGATTCGCCTGAATAGGGCGGCGATCCCGGCGGTGTCACTGCCGACGGCGTCGGGGTAAAATTGTCTTTAAGGGGTCTATATGCGCTTGCGGCTATCTACACAAAATGGGGGGGGGGGGGGGTAGGCAACCCCCCCAACGCCTTACCCCCGATGCGGCGAGTTATATTTTGCGAAATGTGACAAGGACTTGCGCGCAAAAACAATAAAACCA
>JAISCC010000056.1 GCA_031265845.1 Treponema sp. | reverse complement strand
GGCTGGAGAAACGGAAGAGATAAACGCGGCGGTCGGACGGGTGAGCGGTGTCAGCGGAGAGAACAAACGGCATATAGAGATGCTGACAAACGAAATCTCCAAGTTCAAGACGAGCTAGCGCAAAGCGGCGCAAAGCGTGGGTTTGGAACCAGCTTGCGCCGTTCATATTGTATTCGTCTCATGTTCTAACACAATCTATTATTATCAATACCGGAATAATTGACTTTGTTATAGGTGTTGATATAGACTAATGAATGTAACTGTAATCGCTTCATCCTCGCATAGTGGATTTAGTGTAAGAGGCATGCGATTTGCCTCTGGTGAAGGAAACTATAATGAAACGTAAAAAACCCTCTTTCACGGTTCTCATAAGCCTGATTTGCCTGTGTAGCATACTGATAACCACCCTTTTATTGACTTTCTTGGCTATTGTAAACTATAGGGCTATCGCCTATAAGCAAGCCGAGACGCATGCCATTGAGCAAGTCGTCCATATACAGGAACAGGTGATTAGCCAGTTCGGGAGATGGGCGGACATTATGTCTTACGCAGCTATCGCATCCTCCCCTTTTATGGCGGCGCCTCCGGATACCCAGACGCTTCAAAGTCTCTTCAAGCGGTTTATGGACGCCCAGAGTGATTTTTGGCTGTTCTATGGCAGCAATAATATAACATGGAATCAACCCGGCGGGTATGCGGTCTATTATGATGGACGCGCTCCACGCGCAGACTGGGACAATACCAAACGGAGTTGGTTTATCGGGGCTAAGCGAAACCCCGGCAAAGTCGCCTATGCGGATCCCTATATATCCGCCAGCAACCCTCAGCTTACCACTTCCATTTCAACCAATGTATACGATGATCAGGGGGCGGATCTGGGAGTCATCTCAGCGGATGTTTCTCTCGCCTTTCTTGAAGAGACGCTCCAGGACAGGGCGTTTATTTCCGGGCAGGAGATGTTTTTCCTTAACAGCGAAGGTCTCTTTATTACTCATACCGACACGGCGGCAGTCTTGCAAAAGGATTTTTTGCAGGAATTTGGTTTGGAACCCTACCGGAACGCGCTTCTCAGCTCGCCCCGGTTCTCTTTAATGGATAAGCGGCGCTTCATCGTTTCTGTACAGATTCCTGAAGTCAACTGGATTCTCGTAACCACGATTCCGCGAGAAGCGATCTTTGCGGAGTCTCGGCAATTTCTGTTCCGTATGGCGCTTATCAGCGGCGTTCTGCTCATCCTCACTGCCGGATCGGCTCTGCTCTTTACCCATATCTTGGTCAAACCCCTGCGCCACCTCCAATCTTACGCCGCAGTAGTAGCCGGAGGTGACTTTTCCAGCGCGATTCCAGACTATGGAACCGATGAAACTTCAGGGCTTTCAGCCGGTTTTAACGCCATCAATGAACATATTTCCGCGCTTGTCAAAAATATCTCCATTTCCTTTGAATGGATGCGCTCCCAAGGAACCGAACTGGAAGAGGTGATCCGCCAGTCCTCCGCCGCAGCATCAGAAATCCTCCAGGCAATCCGCCAGGTGGATCAGTACATCAAAGAAGAAACCGGCGCGGTCGGCAGGACCGTGGCTCAGGCGGTCGCCCAGATAGATGACAAAATCATCGCTCTCAACGTCCTGATTCAAGAACAGTCCGCTCAGATAACTTCCTCTTCATCCGCCATAGAAACCATGATAGCTTATAATAATGACATGGAATCCCAGATTGCCGCCTTAAACAGCCGAATTCAGCGCCTCATGGACAGTTCCAAAACCGAACATGCCCATATCGCCCAGTCTACCCATACGGTTCATCAGATTGGCGAAGATTCGGCGAATTTAGCGCAAATGAACCAGATCATCGGCGATGTGGCGGATGAAACCAATTTGCTGGCCATGAATGCGGCTATTGAAGCGGTTCATGCCGGGGCGTCGGGGAAAGGGTTTGCGGTGGTGGCCGGGGAGATACGAAAGCTGGCGGAGACCGCCACGACCCAAGCCAAGGGATCCGGCGGCGCCTTGACCCAAATTCAGAAACGAATCGTTGAGATCACCACAATATCCGGCCGCATAGAAACGGCTTACGCCCAAACCAATGGGTTTATTCTGGAGAGCAATGAGGTGGTGGAGAAAGTGAAAATTGCAGTGGAGGAACAATCGTCCCGTTCCCGGCAGGTATTGGAGCGTCTTGAGCAGATACAAGCCATAACCGGGCAAGTGAAAGCCGAGGCGGAACATATCAAAGAGGATGCGGATCTATCGCGGCGGATGTCGGAGAAGCTTTCGGATGTGAGCGCTTTGATTCAAGAGCGGGTGAGTGAGGTGGCGCGGAGTACGGAACAGGTGTTCGCCGCGTCTCAACGGGCGCACATGTCCGTGGCAGAGAATGGAAAAGGGCTGGACGCCTTGGATGAGGCGATTCGCCGTTTTACGATACGCCATTAGGATTAAAAACAAGGAGATTAACAGCCTCGGTCATATTTTTGGGTTTTGATATCGAAATGTCAAGCGCGTGAGCAGTCGACGCTTGTATTTTTTGAGTTTGCTTATAATAAAGAATCCCCGCCGTGAACGGCGGGGTATTGAAGATTTCACCTTGAAATCTTTACGCATGCGGGGGAACAAATCCCCCGCACCCCCAGATTTACGCCCTGAAGGGCGGGGAATTAACCCTTATAGAGATTAAAAACAAGGTAAAAATTATTGGAAAGGGATTTGCATCGCGTCAGCCAAGATTGTTTGCGGGTTTTAGCCGACGTTAAAGTAGTACGCGCCCGGGTGGGCGATGTACATGCCGCAGACCGAGGCTTCCGGCGTCATCATGTCGGAGGGAGTCAACGTTACGCCGATGTTTTCTTCCGCCTGTAGAACAGCGAAGGCGGTGCGGCAGCCGACGAGATTCGGAGCCGCAGGATAGCCGAACGCGGGGCGGATGCCCTGATACTTGCCGGCTGCCGCTTCTTCCGGGGCAAGCTGTTCATCCGGCGCATAGCCCCACAGTTCCCTGCGGACAAGACAGTGCAACTCTTCGGCAAAGGCTTCGGCGAGCGCGTTGGCTAGGCTCGCTATGAGGAGCGAAGCGCCGTTGTCACGCCGTAAGGCGAACGCCGTCTGCGCCTCCTTGACGCCAAAACCCGCGCTGAGCGCAAAAAGACCAAGCCAGCCTTCCCCTTTTTCATTCTTTTTATCAAGGACGATGAAGTCCGCCAAACTGGGATTGGGCGCGCCTTCTTTCTGGCGATCACGGTTGCGGGGAAAATGAAAACGCGCTGGCATACGCCCGGAAATGATCACGTCCTCGTTCTCCACCACAACCGGAAAAAAACCAACGGCGGCTTTGAGCGTCAGGAGGTTTTCCTCCGCGACGCGGCGCAACAGGCCCTTGGCGTCAAGAAGCAGGCTTTCTTTCTCTTTGCGCGGACTTTTGGACATGTCCCATGAAGAAATGAAACCATTCCAGTTGATGTAAGGAACGACGCGCTCTATGGGATACGCCGTAAAGACGCGAACGCCTTCCTGTCTGGGCTTTGGAACGGAAGCGGGCGCGGAAAACCGGTTTCTCCGGGCTTCTTCCAACGGAATGAGCGTCCTCCGTTTCCGTTCGGTTTTTCGCCGCTCCTCTTCAATCGCCTCTTCATACGATTTATTCAGTTTTTCCAAAAATGCAGGGCGTTCAGTTTCAGAAAGCAAGGAACGCACTGCGGCGGCGGCGTGTCCGGCGTCGCTTGAGTACACAACCGGACCAGAATACTCGCGCGCGATACGCAGGGCGGTGTGGGCGCGGCTCGCCGCGGCGCCGCCGATGAAAAGCGGTATGGCGAGCTTCCGCGCCTCCATTGACCTGGCGACCGTTATCATCTCGTCCAAAGAGGCGGTGATAAGACCGGAAAGTCCGATAATGTCAACTTCTTCCTTGACGGCGGCTTCCAATATGGTTTCACAGGGCGCCATGACTCCGAGATCGATAATTTCATAACCATTGCAGGCGAGCGCCACGCCGACTATATTTTTGCCGATGTCGTGCACATCGCCCTTGACCGTCGCAAGGAGGATTTTCGCCTTTTTTGTTTTTCTTTCTTGCTTGTCAGGGAATGCGGCGCCTTGCGTTTCCCGCGCGAAAAAAGGGTCCAGCGCGGCGACCGCCTTTTTCATCACCCGTGCGCTGCGGATGACCTGCGGCAAAAAAAGCCTGCCCTCGCCAAAAAGAACGCCCACGTTCCGCATGGCTTCCATGAGGGGTCCTTCCACGATTTCAAGCGCCGCTTTTTCGCCGGACATCCCCTTTTCCTGTTTCCTGCTGACCAAGGCAAGCGAGTCGGCTTCAATATGCGTGTCAACGCCGTGTACCAGCGCGTAGACGATGCGCTCTTCTTCGGATCGCGCGTTTTCCCGCCATGCTTCGCCGGACGGCGGACGTGGCGTCCCCGCAGATGTACGTGAAAGCGCAAGCGAAAGCAGGCGTTCCGAAGCCGCCTGGCCGCCAGTCTGTGAAGCGCGGCAGATGACATCTTCGGCGGCGGTTCGCAAGTCAGGGTCAAGTCCGGCGCAGGAGACAAGCGACGCCGGATTTACGATTGCCATGGTAAGCCCCGCTTCGGCGGCGTGGCGCAGGAACACGGCGTGCAAAGCGTTGCGCACCGCGTCATTGCCCCGAAAACTGAAGCTGAGGTTTGAAATCCCGCCGGATATTTGTACGCCCGGACAATGCGCCCGTATCCACGCGCAGGCGCGGATAAAGTCACGCGCATAGACATCATGATCAGGAATGCCGGTCGCAATGGAAAGCACGTTCGGATCAAAAACAATGTCCTCAGCCGGAAAACCGTCCTGGGTGAGAAGCGCGTACGAGCGTTCCGCAACAGCCGTCTTCCGTTCATACACAGCCGCCTGCCCATTCTCATCGAACAGCATCACCACAACTGCCGCGCCGTACCGCCGCGCAAGACGCGCCTTGTGGAGAAAAGCCTCGCCGCCTTCTTTAAGGCTTATGGAGTTGACCAGCGCCTTTCCCTGAATGCACTTGAGGCCTTCTTCAATGACCTCCCAGTTGGAACTGTCAACCATCACGGGAACCGCCGCTATGCAGGGATCGGAGAGCGCAAGGTTCAGAAATTCCTTCATAGCGGCTTTCGCGTCAAGCAGAGCGTCGTCCATACATACGTCAATGATCTTTGCGCCTGCGGCTATGGACTCGCGGGCGATATTCGCGGCTTCCGCAAAGTTCGCCTCTTTTATCAAGCGGAGGAATTTTCGGCTGCCCGCGACATTTGTACGTTCGCCAATGGGAACAATGGCGTATTCTCCCCGCAATGGTTCGACTGCTTCCAAGCGCAACGCCTCAAGCCCGGACAGCGCGGTACACGGCTTGGGTTTGAGAGCGACGCGCGGCGCGTAGACTTTCGCTCTTTCAGCGATGGCGGCGATATGGGCGGGCGTGGAACCGCAACAACCGCCTGCAATGTTGAGCAGCCCTTCATTCATATACACATCAAGGGCGTCCGCCATGATTTCCGGCGTGTCGTCGTAGCCGCCCGAAAGGTTCGGGAGTCCCGCGTTGGGGTGAGCGCTCACGAGGCAGGGTGCGGAAGCGGCGATTTGTCTGATATAGGGCAATAACGTGTCCGCGCCAAAGGAACAGTTAAGCCCAATCGACCACGGCTCGGCGTGGGCGACGGACACGCAGAAAGCGGCTATGGTTTGACCGGAAAGTATTCTGCCCGAAGGGCCGGAAATGGTCGCCGACACCATAACCGGTATGTCAACGCGACGCTCTTCGCGCAGGCGCATGATTGCCGCAAGCGCGGCTTTGGCGTTCAGCGCGTCGAATATCGTTTCAACAAGCAGCATGTCCGCGCCGCCGTCCGTCAGCCCGCGCGCCTGATCGTAATAGGCGGCTTCAAGCGCGTCCCATAGTACGGAACGCGCCGCGGGATCGTTGACATCGGGCGAGATAGCCGCGCTTTTCGAGGTGGGACCCATGCTCCCCGCGACAAAACGGGGCTTTTTCACAGAAGCGCGCCTGTCCGCCGCTTCTCTGGCAATCGAAGCGGCCGCCCTGTTTATCTCGTATGCAAACCCCGCCACGCCGTAATCCGCAAGGGACAGGGCGTTAGCCGAAAAGCTGCATGTCTTGGTGATGTCCGCGCCCGCCTCCAAGTATTGGTCGTGGATCGCCGCAATAACATCTGGCTTGACCAGGCACAGGAGGTCGTTGCATCCTTTAAGATCGGTCGCATGGGAAGCGAAACGCTCCCCCCGGAAATCCGCTTCGGTCAGTCCAAGCGATTGAATGAGGGAACCCATAGCGCCGTCAAGAATGAGGATTCGCCGTGAGGCTTGTTCGTTTAGCGTCTCGCTAGTAGTCACGTTGCTGTCCTGAAACAGGGATGCCACTACGCGGACGCCCTGTCAATCCTATAATCAATTCGGCGTGGGGCGCGCCTTTTAACAAGGCGTTTTGGGCGCCAGCCGCGCTTCGCTTTTTCACGGCGAACACACGCGGTTTCGTCCGGTGTTTTTTGCAAGGTACAAGAAGCTGTCCGCCGCAGCAAGCAGATCCTGCTTGTTTATGCCGGATTGCGGGATAAGCGAAGCCACGCCGATGCTGATTGTAACGGATGTCATTTTTCCGCCTTGCGCAGGAACCACAGTTGACTGGACGATGATCCGCAACTGTTCGGCGATGTCCACTGCGGCTTCAAGACTGGTAGCTGGAAGCAGTATGCCGAATTCTTCGCCTCCGATGCGGGCAGCCATGTCAGCCGGACGCCGCGCCGCCGAGGAGAACACCTTTGCCACTGTCTGCAAAAGCACGTCGCCCTGGAGGTGTCCATGAGAATCGTTGTACGCCTTAAAATGATCAATATCGATCATCATAAAAGAAAGAGGAGTTTCCTCACGATCCGCGCGTTTCCATTCCATATCAAGACGGTCGTTAAAATGGCGTCTGTTCGGAAGACCGGTAAGCTCATCGATTAAGCCCGCCCTTGCGATGTTTTGAATGTACTGAACGATGCGCAAGTGGTTTCTGATTCGCGCTTTTACGATGGCTGTTTTGAATGGCCTGGCTATGTAATCGGCCGCGCCAAGTTCAAACCCCTTTTCTTCATCATCAGTATTGGTGCGGCTGGTGATAATAATGATCGGAATAGATTCGACCGCCTTATTCGTCTTTAATTGTTTCAGCACCTCAAAACCATCCATTTCAGGCATTATAATGTCAAGGAGGATGAGATCGGGCTTCTCTTTTTTGAGAAATTCAATCGCTTCCTTGCCGGAAGTCGCGGAAAATAACGTATAGTCCGACGAAAGCATGCCGCTCAAGGCGACGTGGTTCACCATATCGTCATCAATGATCAGAATGCTCCGCTTGGTTTCCGGTTTTATTGACGTAAGCGTCTTGTAAAGTCCCGCGCACTTCGCGGCGGCTTCGGTATAGTCCATCGCATTGGCAAGAGCGCAAATTTCGGAGAGCGCAACGTCGGTTTCCACATTGTAAGTGACGCGCTCAAGTCTTTTTATTATTTCAATGATCTGTTTTGTCCTATAAGCGGCGCACGCCTCGCCCAGCGTTTTGAGATCATTGACCAACACGTTGGCGGTCGTTAAAACTTTATGAGAGACGGACATGCCGGCGAGCGCTTCCGACAGATCCTTGTGGAATTCGGCTATGCGCAGACAAAGCGAAGGAGTCGCTTCTATGCACCGGTTGGCGTTTATGATGTCATTCCCGCCGGAAGCGACGATTAACTTTGAAGCGGCTTCCAGCTTCTGGGCTTCATCAACAAGGGAACGCATCCCGATAGTCGCCAAAACGCTTTTGAACGCATGAACGACCACCATGTAATTCCGCCAATCCCTCTGCGCGAGAAAGCTGTTGAGGGCGTTTTTCTTTTCTTCAAAATCCATGCAGAATTGCCGCAACACCCTGATGTACTTTTCCATGCTGTTGCCGATATAGAGCAACCCTTTGTCAACATCAAGCCCTTTTATCTTTCGCAGACATTCAAACACGGCGTCCTCAACGCCAAAGGCTTCCGGCTGCTGCAAGCCGAAGATCAGCTTCTCTTTGGGCAACCATTGCGCAAGCGCGGCGTTGAACCGCTCGGCGTTAAGCGGCTTGGAAATAAAGTCGTTCATGCCGGCTCTAATGAACAGGTTGCGCACGCCAGCGACCGCGTTTGCGGTCAACGCGATAATGGGCATTTTCTTGAACCACGCGGCGTTTGGAAGCGATTGGTCGCCGCCCAAGGCTCTGATAATCGCTGTGGTCTCAATGCCGTCCATTTCCGGCATCATGTGATCCATGAACACAAGATCGTACCGTTTCTGTTTCACCATTGCAATGGCTTGCTCCCCGCTTTCCGCAGTGTCAGCCTTCATCCGGTGCGTACTGAGAAAACCAAGCGCCACAATATGATTCACCGGCATATCGTCAACCACAAGTATCTGTAGGCTTTTCGGGTCTTTTGCGATGACAAAAGGCGTGGCGCTCTCGCGCTTTTGGATTTTTGCGGGATCTCCTGGCGTCAACGGCAGGTACACCCTAAACATCGACCCTTTTCCATACTCGCTTTCAACCTCAATCCAGCCCTTCATCATATCCACAAGCTGCTTGGTTATGGCGAGCCCCAATCCGGCGCCTGTAATGCCAAGGTTTTTCTTCTGATCAAACTGCTGAAAGGTGCCGTACAGCTTTGGCAAGTCTTCTTGTTTGATGCCGACACCCGTGTCCTGAACCTGTATAATGAAGCATCGGACATCTTTTTTTATCCCGGCATACACGGACAGCGAAACCGAACCTTGGTGCGTATACTTTATCGCGTTGTTTACAATATTGGTGACAATCTGCCCGACCCGTGTCTCATCGCCCACAACCGCATCGGGAATATCCTTGCAACTCGAGGAAAAAACGAGGTTTTTGCCGTTTGCGACGTACTTGAACATGGATGAAATATTATCAATGAGAGCCGGCATGCTGTAATGCGCCAGAATCAATTCCATCTTGCCCGCTTCGATCTTGGAAAAGTCAAGAATATCATTGACAAGAGAAAGCAGGGTCTTGGACATTTTTTTAATGTCTTCAAAATAGCCGACTTGAACATCGTCCAGATTGTCCGTCCGCATGAGATCGCTCATGCCGATAATGGTGTTCATGGGCGTGCGTATCTCGTGGCTCATTTTCGCAAGGAATTCGCTTTTCGCTCTGTTCGCCCTTTCGGCGTTCTCTTTAGCCACAATAATGTCCGTGTTGTCGTAATACAGACTGCAAATGCCGTCGTATAGTCCATTTTCATCCCACATCGCCGTTGTTTTTATGGTGTAGAAACGCGAGTCGTTCGCGCCCGGAAAGGTGATGGACACATCGCCTGCGGATACGGTTTCGCGCGTTTTTTTGCTGCGCTCAATCCACGAAAACATCGTAGCGATGAAAGCGTCATCGACAAAGCGTTTATAGACCTCCTCCAATCTCAACCCGTTGATTAACCCGAAGTTATCGACATGCATTTGCTTTAGAAAAGAGGTGGAGCAATAGGCGATGCGGCAGTCTTTATCCATAAGCAAGAGAAGCGTCGGCGTACTTTCAAGGAGCAGTTTCATGTACTTTTCGAGTTTTTTCTGTTCCGCTGTCCGTATGTCTTCCAGCGTACGATTTGTCATCATAGTGATTTCCAGTGTATTTAACTGGAGTTGAAGTTTTTTTGCGGTACGGGAGAGGCGTTTGTTTTCAAGTTCCAAATTTTTTAATTTTTGGAAAGCATCATCTGTTGTTTCCATCCAATTCTCCATGATATTCTAGAAGATCTGACGCCCCGCCGCAGAGCGGGCGATGCAAGCGATAAAAAATCACGCCAATACGCATACGATAAAAGTAAAGGTATGGATATGATTCGCCGACTTTCCTGACGCATCCGGCGCCGGACAAATTTCACCGCCTGAGTAACAGCACTGGAACGGTATAACGCCCTCAAGCGTATCGGAGACTATGCTCAGTTCCGCAAAATAATTGGATCCCAGTATGATGCTTCTAGTGATACAGGAGTACATGAGCGCACAGGAGGCTCTTCCTTGCGCTCGCAAATCCGCTATGCGCGTTACGGCGTCTTGCGCCGTGTTCAACACATCGTTCGCGTCAAGTTTGCCCAGGGCGATGGTCGCGCCTATGGGTATTTCTTCACCGAATACGGCGTATCCTTCTTTGGTGACGCTATATACGCCGCATGATATAGTTGGATTTGCGTTGTCGTTTTTTAAATTGGTTATAAAGGGAATCATATAAAGCGTTTCAAAATTCCGCGGCGCGAAGCCCAATCTTTGGAGATAGTGGCTGAAGGGCATGTCGTTTAAAGTTTTTACCACAAAACCTTCGGCGTCCGTAACAATCGCGTGCTGTTTCTGGATGTTTTCCAACGAGATGGACTGCCTGAAGAATTGAGGATGAATTTCTCCAAAAAAAAATACCATGCCGAATGTGTCGGGAAACGCCTCGCCGTTGCATATGGTCTTGCAGGTTGAAAAAGAGGGCGTTTGATCGTTTGAAAGCGTGCCGAACACCGGAATGTCGTCTCCACTAAGCCGTCTCAGCGGCGCGACCAACTGTCCGACTCCCACTTTCAACATCATGGGGGGATACGCCAATATAAGCGACGGTCTTTCGTTTCCGTATTTGGACGCGCCTCTGTGGTACGCGGCTTCTATGGGCGCGTCAATGCTGTCGGGCGCGATGGGATCCGACATAACTGTGGAAAACCGGATGTCATCGCTGGCAAGCACCGCTATGCTTAATATGTCAAAACCATTCTGCCCATTCACGGCGGTTCCCCGCGTGGTGATGCCGATTGTGTCAAAGTCGAGGCGTTTGCAAAGCGCCTCGACAACACCGGCATCGACAAATTCACTGTCGCACGTGATAAGTCCTACGCTGTTTTTTCTGATGGCATGAGGCGCGTCAAGCCGCTCAATAATTTCATTGCACGCAGCCTCTATGTCATCAAGTTCTTTTGTATACGCCGTGAGCATGGTAATCATAATATTGATAATTATACCACACAGCGGTAAAAAAAACAAGGGTGCACGCGGCGGCGTGCTTTTTCGATTTTTCCATAGGACGGGTTTCGGCGCTCCACTGGCGTTGCAACGCGGTCATCCCCAATGGCTCCCGCGATTATTTCTTGCCGTCCGCCGCCTCCTTTGGCGGCGATTTAATTCCCGTCGTTCCACGTTCCGCAATTTAGAGACGTTCAATTAACGCCGAAACATCGGCGGGAATAGTTTCCGCCGCAACATTCCGCTCCATCACTTTTTGCAGGGAGGGCGGAACCGGTATCGCTCCGGTCAAAGGCTCCACGATTTCCGCAAATTTCGCTGGGTGCGCGGTTGCAAGCGTTCCAAACGGCGCATCCGGCGTGATTTTGCCTGTGGATTTCAGCGCGTCCAGCGCAGCCCAGCCCACAGCGGTATGCGGGTCAAGGAAACGGCCGTACCGGTTGTGAACGCTTTTGATGGTCTCGCGGGTCGTTTCATCGGAAATAAAGACGCCCGTAAGCGTCTCGCATAACCGTTTCAATGACCAATGGACGGTCATACGCTCAAAATTGCTCGGAGCGCCCACATCCATAGCGTTGGAAATGGTCGGCAAAGATGCGCGAGGCTCGTATACGCCGTTTTCAAGGTAGTCCGGCACGGTCTTGTTGATGTTGGTCGCGGCGATAAAATGACGTATAGGCGCGCCCATCTCACGCGCATACATGCCGGCGGTCAGGTTGCCAAAGTTGCCCGAAGGCACACAGAAGACCACCTGCTTTCCGGTCTCCGCCATTGCCCGCGCCGCGCCCGTTGCGTAATACACCGCCTGCGGAACAAGCCGCGCAATGTTGATCGAATTCGCCGAGGACAGAACCACGCGCTTTTTCAAGCCTTCGTCGGCAAACGCCGCCTTCACAAGCCGCTGGCAGTCATCGAAACTCCCTTCAACCGCAAACGCCGAAATGTTTCCGCCAAGCCCCGCAATTTGCCGCTCCTGGAGAGGCGACACCCTCCCCTTGGGATAGAGAACCGTTACGGATATCCCGTCAACGCCAAAGAAACCATCCGCAACCGCGCCGCCCGTGTCGCCCGATGTGGCGACCAGTATGCGCAGAGGCTTGTCCTCGTTGCGGCGAAAATAGGAGAAAGCGCGCGCCATGAAACGCGCCCCGAAATCCTTGAACGCGGCTGTGGGCCCATGGAAAAGCTCCAGCACATACCGATCCCCAACCGCCGCAAGCGGCGCGTCAAAGTTGAAGGCTTCGTAAAGCATATCCTCCAGCGCCGCGCCGGGAATTTCGCCCTGTACAAACGGTTTTATCGTCTCAAACGCAATGTCGTGAAAACTCATGACCGGCAGAGACGTTTTCACCGCTTGCGGGTATTCGGGCGCTGTTTCCGGTACAAAAAGCCCGCCGTCAGGCGCAAGCCCCGCCAGCGCCGCATGGGCGAAATCAACCGCTCGCCCGTTTTTATTTCTGGTGCTGTAATAACGCATATTCATCCTTTCACAAACGGCGGAAAATCACTCTTTCGCCGCAAGCGCTCTTTTATTGTAATTCATCAAACATCCGTCTTTGATGATTTCCTTTTCAACTTCGGTTAGTTCGGGCAATGCAAGCTCAAACTCGCGTACGTCCCGTACGTCCGCGTCCGCAGGCGCGCCACGCTCATCAATGACAAACGCCGTAACAGACGCGCCAGATTGGGACGCCGAGGAAATGGCTTTCGCAATATGGGGGATGCACACATAGTCTCCATTTTTGAACGGCGGTTCGCCTGAGATGATGAAAGGCAACATGCCCCAGTTGATGAGGTTGCTCCGGTACCGCTTTGTCGCGTATTCGTTGGCAAAGTTGGCGCATCCGCCGAGTACCCGCTGACAACTTGCCGCCTGTTCGCGGGCGCTACCGTCTCCTGGTTTTCGGGCGAACACAGCCGAGCCGAACTGCACGGCGTTCAAGTCTACGCCTTTGATCCGCGCAGAGTGCGCAAGGCGCGCAAGACATTGCGCCATCCCGCTGAAACCCGGAAGCAGTTTTTCCGCGCTTGCCATGCGTTCCGCATCATCAGCGCCAAAAGCCTCCTTAAACCAGGGCGCAAGGTCGCGCACAGTTTTCGCCTTGCCCACATAAGACGGATCTTTGCGGGAAAAGGTGAATTCGGCTAAGCCTATGGGATTGGAGCGGAAGGACGAGGTTTCGCCGGAGGGGATTATCTCATCGGTGGTGGTCACCTCATCGGTGATAAAACTCACGATTTTAAGCAAAAGATGCTTGCCGAGGCTCGGTATGGGAGGCCAATCCACAATGTTAGGTCCGTATTGCAGGTTCGCGTCTGTGTTCGCCTTGCCTAATCCGCAGTAGACCCGCGCTTTATAAGGCGTCCCGTCGTAATGATAGACAACCGCCGCCGACGCCTCTATGCCTTCCGCAGAACGCAAGAATCCGCCATTGCCTATGGTCGCCGCCACGCTCCGGCTGTCCATGAGCGCCACAGCCGCAAGCTGCCCGCCCGCCGGTTTTGCGCCTTCGCGGTTCGGGAAATTGCGGGTGGTGTGGCGAATGGAGAACCCGTTGTTTGCAGGCACATCGCCCGCGCCAAAACAGGGACCGCAGAACGCGGTTTTGACAACAGCGCCGTTCTCAATGAGTCTCCCGATGGCTCCGTTTCTGGCAAGCTCAAGCGTCACCGGCTGGCTTCCCGGATATACCGAAAACGGCGGCTGGCTGAAACCGGGGCGCATCGCCGCCAAAATAGCGGACGCCGCCATGATATTGTCAAAAGTACCGCCCGCGCACCCTGCTATAATGCCCTGATCAATTTTGAACCGCCCCTTTTCGTCGAGTTTTTCCAGCAAACGCAACTTGACGCTCTTGTTTTCGATGATCTCTTCGGCTTCTTTCTCAATAGCGCGGAGTATATCAAGTGTATTGTTGAGAAAACAATCGATCTCAAACACGTTGCTGGGATGAAACGGCAACGCAATCATGGGTTTTATGGAAGAAATGTCCACCTCAATAAGTCCGTCATAACAGGCGCCGTTATCGGGAGCCAATTTCTGATACTCATCCGCCCGTCCATGTGTGGAAAGAAACCTCTTCACTTCATCGTCTGTTTCCCAGATCGAGGAGAGGCAGGCGGTTTCGGTTGTCATAACGTCAACGCCCGCCCTGAAATCAACCGGCAGATGCGCAACGCCCTCTCCCACAAATTCCATCACCTTGTTTTTCACAAAACCGGTTTTGAACACCGCGCCGATAACAGCAAGCGCCACATCGTGAGGTCCAACGCCAACGCGAGGGGCGCCGGTCAAATGAACCGCGATCACCTCAGGAGGGGTTATATCATACGTCTGCCCAAGCATCTGTTTGACCAGTTCTCCGCCGCCTTCGCCTATACCCATTGCGCCAAGCGCGCCGTAGCGGGTGTGGCTGTCGCTGCCGAGAATCATCTTGCCGCAACCCGCCATAGTTTCCCGCACATAGGAGTGGATGACGGCAAGGTGGGGCGGCACATAGACGCCGCCGTACTTGATGGCTGCAGACAAACCAAAGAGGTGATCGTCCTCGTTGATGGTGCCGCCCACCGCGCACAGGGAATTGTGGCAGTTGGTCAAGATGTAGGGCATCGGGAATTTCTCAAGCCCGCTTGCCTTGGCAGTTTGGACAATGTTGACAAAGGTAATGTCATGGGAAGCGAGCGCGTCAAACCGCAGCTTAAACAGATCGGGCGAACCGCCCTCTCGCGCCACGTTTTCGTCAGTGTTTCCGCCCGCAATATGCTTGAAAAGAATTTTATAGGCGATGGTTCGGTTCCGTCCGGCGGCTGGCGTTCTGTCATCTGTTTCTTTGACTTCTTCAAATCTCCCGTCTTTGAAGCGCGCCTTATTCTTGATGAGTTTTATCAAAATTCCTCCTGTAGTTTTATAAAAGTATATATCTATGGTCAATTTCCGGCAAGCGTCCAGTTTGCGTTTTGCCGCTGTAAGCGGCGGTTTTTTTATACATTCCATCCTCCTCCATTACGCTCTTGCAATAGAAACGCGCTGCCGCTTCCTCAACCGATGCAGCCAAAGCCATACAATGGGTTTTTCCCAAAATCTCAAAATATTTTTTTCAACTGTTTTCATTTTTATCCGTTAAATTTTCGTTCCGCCGCATTGTCGCCAAAATCCGGCCTATCAATGACGTTTGCGCATCCCATCTGCAAACGCCCTGCAATTTCACGAAATTAGTAGAGTTCAAACAGATGCGCCGCTCGTTGGCTGTCGTCTCAGAAACAATATCAGCCTCTTTTTTGATTGTTCGCAATCTATTAATGATTGCCAATATTAGTATATTCTTTTTTTCTGAATTACAGGATTTAATCAAAAGTATAAATTCCTTTAAGTAATAAACACTTGCATCCTTCTTTAACTAATACTTATAATCTCCTTTTATGAGCAATTTTGACAAATCAAGATTGTTTTGCACATAATCCTCTAATTTCTTTTTCGGTATAAGAAAAACAATCCTCGAAAATATAAGTGTCATTAATTATCGCCTCTTGGATATGCGACAATGATTCGATACGCGCGTCCTGTGATTTTAATATCATTTTTTAAGCGATTCATTGTAACGAAATCCCGAAATATTATAACCCATAATTAAGGACTCAAACAATTTTCCAACAAAATATATTTCTGTTCTAAAATCATAAATATGATTTTCAAAACCCATCGGTTTTTCATACATCAACACATTGTCCTTTGTGACCAAAATATTTTTTGGACGAATATCTCTGTGCAGAATATTGTTTTATTCCAAATATGAAAACCCGTCTATAGCTTGACCAAATATATTATTTATTTCTTCTGGATTTTCTGAAATGTATGATTATATATCTGTTCAATCTATATAATCCATTAAAATACATCCAGTTATTTTATTATGGTACAAGTAATAATTGAATAATATTACAATGTTTTTATGAAATAATTTATGCATAATTTTAACGCCATTTTCAAAATTTTTATAATATCCTGCCTCGGCAACATACGATTGGGGTTCATATTTTTTGCATACAAAGCATTCATTTATTACGGGGTCTGTCAATAAAACGGTTTTTCCAAACCTTCATTCGCCTGAACATTTTTCAAACAAATAGTTTTCTTCCCGAATAAAATTGACTATCTCACTTTTTTCCATAAATTGCATTTGCATCTCCTTTATTCTCTGCGGCAATCATTTCTTCCTCTCCTTTCCCCGCTTTCTCGTCTCCACAAACAACTCCCCGCTTAGTTTCTGATATAATTCAAACAGATACGCCACCCGCTGGCTGTCATTGTCGAATGAGCGGCCATAGGCGGCTTCCACCGCCTTGTCGAGTTTCCGGTGGGCTTTTACTAATTCAGGCGGCATATTGCTGCCATAAAGTGTCGCCAGTGATAATTCCGGGTATTTTTTACGCGCATCCAAGACACTCTGGGCGGTCGTTTCAATGGATGCCCTTTGTTTGTCTGTGGGATTAGGCCAGGGATAGTTGTTATAGACAATGGAAGCGGAATAACGGTAATCGCTCTTTAATCGTCCGCAAACATAACGGACCCAGACCATGTGCATAGAGGACGTTATTACGCCGAATTCATAGAGCGTTGCGTTTGGGATTACAAGCGTTGTATCACCGGCTATTATGTTTGCTTCAAAAAAGCCGATAGGGATATATGTTCTTTTTTCCGATGATACCCTTGGTATAATGAGATAATTCGTATCAGGCTGACGTATTTCGCCGAAAAGCGTGGGAAAATCCGCCAGTTTTTGCGTTGCTTCCCGTGTACTGTTTTCCCTGTGTTTTCTCACTTCCGCTATTCGGCGCTGTATTTCCTTTGAATTTTGATATTGTGCCGGGGAAATATCCTTGAGCCATATACAGTATTTGGGAATGTTGTTTATCAATTCATCCGCGCCTAAAAAAGGCCGTATCAGTTCTTTGATACTCTGCCCATTTTCGAGGATTCTGTTTTTTTCTTCTTCGGTCAACAGAAAATTGCCGCCGTCATTCGGCATACTGCCGAATGCCATTCCTGAAACATCACATAATGGCATATTGCGCTTTTGAATAAAAACAAGCGGCGCGTCAATCAGATAGGCGTTTATCTGATTCGCCTTTGTCTCCGTCGGATCCGCAGTAACATCAGTATAATGATAGAGCGCCTTGTTGTTTCTGTCAAATAAACTAAATCCAACGATAACGCAATAAACGGCGGCTTTTCCCCGCGCTTCGTTGCTCCATTTGAACGTCTGATGGGCAAAATTGATTTTTATTCCGGACTTGTTTATCAATTCGGGCCACAGAACAGGGACCTGCTCGCCTTGGCAAATACTGTTTGTTGACACAAAAGCGGTTTCGATGCTGGTGTCCTTCATATAATCCGCCGCTTTTTTATACCAGCAGGTAACATAATCAAGATTGGCGCAGTCTTTCATATTGTCAAAAATCTGAATAACCTCATTTTTTTGCGTTTTATTCATAATCCTTGCGCCCAAAAACGGCGGATTGCCCAAAATATACGAAAGTTCATTTTTGGGAACAACGCGCTCCCAATCAACAGTCAGAGAATTTTCACAGTGAATTGAGGCGGCGGCAGTCAAGGGGATACGGGCAAAATACGTCCCAAATGTTTCCGACACCAGCCTGTTCATCTGGTGGTCTACCAGCCATAAGGCAACCTGGGCTATTTGGGCGGGGAATTCCTCAATTTCTATGCCGTAGAGCTGATTGACATTGACCTTTATTTCGTGGTGTATATCAAGGACTTTTTCACTTCCCAGCCGTATCTTCAATAGCTCCAGTTCCAGCAAGCGCAATTCCCGGTAGCTGATGACCAGAAAGTTGCCGCAGCCGCAGGCGGGATCAAGGAATTTCAGTGTGGCGATTTTTTCATGGAAAGCGGCGATCCTCTCCCTGCGATGAGAGGGGGACAGTTTCTTTATGCTGTCAAATTCCTCTTGCAAAGCGTCAAGAAACAGCGGATGTATCAGCTTCAATATGTTTTGTTCGCTCGTATAATGCGCCCCCAGGTCGTGGCGCTCCCCGGCGTTCATCACGCTCTGGAACATGGCCCCGAATATCGCCGGGGATATTTTGCTCCAGTCAAGCGTACAGCACTCGATGAGCGTGTCCCGCATGGGGCGGTCAAAATCGGCGCTTATAATCGCTTCCTCAAAAAGACGACCGTTGATATACGGGAATTGGTTTAACTGCTGGTCAATGGTTTTGAGGCGGCTTTCTTTGGGGGTGTTGAGGGTTTCAAATATTTTTTGAAGATGAAGGGCGAAGTCGGTTCCGTCCTCATTGGTGCGTTCAATGAGATAGCGGTTAAAGAGATTGGGCGGCTCGAATAGCCCTGAGTCGTCGGCAAAGAGGCAGAACAAGAGCCGCACGAGGTACAATTCAAGGCGGTGTCCGGTATAGCCGATTTCCTTGAGCCGGTCATGAAGCTGTCCCATTTTTTCAGCGGCGCTTATGTTTACCGGGTCCCATTGCTTATAGGGGTCCGTCTCTTTGTACCCTGCCAAATAACCGAACAATTCCACACGGGCGGGCAACTCGTCAAGACGGAAGGCATAGCATTTGGCGTTATCCTCCAAATCATAGAACTGAAAATGCAAAAAGTCGCAGGTAAGTATGCACCTGGGAATATCTTTTTGCGGCAGGGTTAAGGCGTAGGCTTTTGCCTGTTCGTAGGCTTTGTCCAAGTCCTTGCCCGGGGTTTTCATTTCGATGATGATTTTCCCCTTCCAGAAAAGGTCGATGTAGCC
>JAISCC010000089.1 GCA_031265845.1 Treponema sp. | reverse complement strand
TAACTCGTTGTATTGAGTTATTATAGCTCTTTTGGGAGGCCATTGACCAGTTCCGCTGGTGGGTTTTTCAATTATATCTCCGTTGCTTTTTGGTTGGGTTTTAGTCTAGCATATACATTTGATTCTCGTAAAATTCCCAGCCGCCGAAAGCGTCCCGGAAGTCAGAATAATCGGGATATTCCCGCGCCACAAATGCCTTTCCAGCGATTCGCCAAGGTTTTTCGGGATTCCGTGAAGCGCGGAAAGCCTAATTTCGCTACTGCTCTGCGCGTTTTCGCGTTCCTCAAGCCAGTAGATCAGTCTGCTATGCCGCGCGAACGCCATCAGCGTTTCGGCGGCGGCGTCAAGCTCGCGGCTGACGTTGATCATGCGATGTTTTTGTGATTCGCTCACCCGTTTTATGGAAATGATTTCTATGAGTTTGCTTACGTTATCCCGCAATTCACGGATTAACCGAGCGGCGTTGTCGGTGATTCGTGTCGCGTAGCGCTCGACTTCGCCGTCGGTCTCGCCGGCGGTCGCGTTATCGTTCAGATATCGGAACAGCTTGCCGCTCCGCGATAGGATTTTATTGGTCGAATCGCCAATATCGCCCGTTTTATCTCCTTTCTCGAATTTCAGCTTGCGCGCGCTACCCATGATGTCGCAAATTTCGGAATAATCCAGCGAAAAGCCGTACATACCGCGAGCCGCGTCCGAAAACTTATGCGCCTCGTCGATCACGACGGCCTGATAATCTTGCAACAACGAGGGCTGGCCGTTCGCTCGTCGGATCGCGTCGGCGAGCAGGTAATTATGATTCGTCACCTGAAAATCCAAGCCTCCGCGTCCCTGAATTTTGCCTGGAAGAAGTTTGTTTGATTCACACAAACTTCCGACCGCAAAATTCATCGCGGCGATGTGCCGTCTGTATCGGCAGTCACCGCGCACTGGGCAATGTTTGTTGCAGATTTTGTCAACACTTATATGGCTTTTTATGTAAGGCGTCAGATTCGTGAAAAATTCAAGGTCAACCACATTGCTGTCAAGAATTGGCTGTAGCAGCTTTTTTGCCCGCGCATCCGCAAATTGCAGAAAATGGTTGAGGCGGCGACGGCAAAGATAATTGCCCTTTCCTTTTCGGAGCGCCGCCGTCAGCGGCGCTCCAATTATGCCACCCGCCGTCAGAATATCCGACAAAGCCGGTATGTAATCGCAAATGATGGCGCGCTGAAGCGCGATGCTCGACGTGGCAACCACAATCGGCGCCGGATAACCGCTGGACGTAACGGAGCGCGTCTTGCCCTCGTTAAGCCGGGCGCGGCGCGTAATCACAGCGGGGATCAGGTAGGCCAGCGTCTTTCCAATTCCTACCTCGGCTTCGGCAAGCAGAATACCGCGCTCGCAAAAGTTAGCAAGTATTTCCATAGCCAAGTCTGTCTGGTCTCCGCGCTGTTTGAAGCCGTTCCGAGGCATTACGCGCCCAAAAATCTCCTGAAGAATGTCGTTCGCCCTGCCGATTCTATATATATCGCCGGGGTGGGCGTCGGCGCGGAACCAATCGGCTGGCGCGGCGCGCTTGTCGATTGGCGCGGCTATTTTGGGATAATCGGCATCCGTCATTCCATTTCCTCCTATACATTGCTGTTAGCGGTACTTTGACGCGGACGTATGTTTGAGGTATTGAAGCGTCGCCTGCGCTATATGCCGCCAAAAAAGCGCGAAAACAACTTGCGCTTTTAGATAAAACCTGATATAATCAAGATATTGGTCGCAAACGCATCCAATTTGTCCTCGCTTCCCGGATGCTTGGGGGTACGCCGAGCCGGAGCAAGCTCCGCATAGAAGCCCCCCGCAGTCTATCCCAACTCGTACCGGCAAGATTGCCGGCGACGCGTTTTGAAATTCGCGTAGGATTCACGCGCGAATTTCAGCGTCGGTTTCGCGAAGCGAAACTACTGAACGGCGGCGCTTCTCCCGCTCACATTTGTAGGCGGGCCTGTTAATTCGGAAGTCTCATTATCGCGTCCATGCGTCATCGCGGCTATCGCTCGCCAATAGGGGAAGATAGTGGAAGCCAGCGTTAATCGCTCGGCCAACGGTTTTCGGCTGGCGTCGTCGCGGCGCTTCTTCCCTGCGCTCTGCTTGGACGGTAAGGTTACTCGGCGTCCGATATTCAGTTGTCAAGGTTCGAGGGTAATCTTCAAACCCCTCTATATATAACCGGGATAAGCAGGGGCGGCTTGCAACTCAAAATCAAAAATATTTGTTGGTAATTTCTTGTATCGATTACAGCTTTTAATATAAATCGAACCACATATCCTATATTGCGATATGTGGTTCGTATATAAAACACTAGAAACTTGCTTTTATCGCTTTACTTCTTATTCGCGCAAGCTGTTTGCTGACAGCTTGATGGCTAACGCCAAGGATCGCCGCGCACTCGCGTTCTGTCAGACCGTCAGCCCTGAGTTTGACAAGCTCGCGTTCGTTTTCGGTCAGCAAGCTCAAGTAACGCCGCGCTTCATCGGCGACGACGCAGGTGTCTTCGGGATTAGTTGCAGACTCGTCGGCGAACGACTTCCCCGCGTCGGCAAGAGCGTCATATGAGCACTCCAGCGGCGGGAGAATTTTGATTATCTTACGCGTCTTCTTATCTCTGATGACGCGCTCCCGTTTTCGGTCATAGTCGGCGTACTCCATGCGCTCGTCGCTCGTTTTGAGGAAATCCAGCGCTTCGGGGCTGATCTCCACACCCGGATACAGCTTCGCGTAATCCGGCCTAAAATGTCCGTTCCACATCTTCTGCTGCCCTCCTTGTTTGCGATCTCAAGCAAGGATGAACAGGCGGGGATCGGATCGGGGGAAACAAAAAGGCCGGACGGATGATGTTAAAACATCGTCTGTCCAGCCGTCTGGCCGCCCGGCTCGGGGCCGACCAAGGAGACGGGCGTTTCGCCCGGCAAGCGCGCAAAAGCAAAATACTCGCGGTCTCCTCAATGTCCTCAAAAGCTAGACGCCGTAAAAGCGCGGTTAGCTTTTTATACGGTTTCTCAGGCCGTTTTTATCTTCATTTTATTTGTTTTCCTCATGCAACACCTCTCTCTTTTGATACACGCGTATCGCGCAGTTTTGCCAAACGCCTGGCATTATGTATAGAGTCGGCAGAGATTCTTTTCGCGGTGGTGCGCGGATTCGTGAATAAGGCGGCAAATAATTCATAGCTCAGCCCCTTCCAATAGTTGACTTAAATAAAAAAACATAACAAAAAGCGTTGAAACCTTTGTTATGCTCCTTAATCCCCCAGTAGGCCGTATTTGTCGGCCTTTATACATTCATTTCGCCGATAAACGTCGTTTTCTATAGATAAAAAATTCTTAAAGTAAACTCATGCGCAGGCGAACTGTGAGTAGCTGTTACCGCCGCCGCAAACTGGGTTTGAATACGGCGCGCCTATCTGAACGATAGCGACGCGCAGAATGAACAGGCGGGACGCGAAAACTGGACACCTATTGACGAATTATTAACAGAAGATGACTAATTACAGGGAGATAATGCGATTGCGAAGTCTGGGGCTGACGAACAGCCGAATATCCGAAGCGATACCGGCGTCGCGCACGACCGTGATACGCGCGCTGACAGCGGCGTCGGCTATCGGACTGGACTACGGTGCGGTGGCGGAAATGAGCGACAGGTAGCTTGTGAAAGCGCTGTTTCCGCAGGGAGAAAGCGCAAAGCCTACCCCTTCTTCACCCACCACCGCGTTTCTCCGGTGTCGAGATTGTATTCGGCTACGCCGCCGAGAGTGCCGATATACAAGCTATCCCCGGTTATAATCATCGAGTTTGGCGGAGACCAAGGCACTTTGGCGATAATCGTCGCGACCGCTTCATTGTCAACTTTCAAGAGACTGAAAAGCGTTGCGACGTAGATCACATCGGATTCATCGATGGCAAACGCGCGAGGTTCGTCGGGCAACTCCACGTGGTTGTTAATATCCCAATATTCCTCATTTACGAAGAGGCGCGCAATACCGCCATGAGGATACCTGTCCAACCAAGACGATCCCCAAAGACAAAACACCTCGCCGCCGATCTCGAAGAGACCCCGTAGATTTGTCCGGGTGATGATATAAGGTTCGCCTTTGTGCGGTATAAACGCAAGCGGCGCGCCCCATTCGCTACTGTTCGCGGAACCGACGAAAATCCCGTCGCTAACCTGAAGAGTATAGTTCGCCATGTCATCGTAGGCGTTCACGGCTACTCTGCCGTCAGCATTGAACACGTGATAGTATGGATCACTATCATCGAAAGTGATTTGCTCCTTAATATCTGATATTTCCCATTCATCTGAGGCGAACGGCGTTTTTTCGGGTTTCGACATCGCGGTCGGCGGCGTAGTCGGCGAAACAAATTCAGAAGGCTCAGGTGGCATAGCCGCAGCGTTATTCTCATAAACGGTTGCGCAAGATACGAGCGATATACCGCAGAAAAGCGCAATCGCAACACTTAGCGATTTCAAAACGTTTCCCCCTGTTTTCGGCTATTCACCGGGAAGAAACCACAGACACAGATTCTTCCCGGCGATCATGCTATCGCTTTGTCGGTATGCCTGTAGCAACAGTAGAGACATACCTGCTGTCAGTAAAAATTATACCGTGACTGGTTATCGCGCCGTACTGTTCTTGTGTGATAACCAGTTTTTTCAATTCACCCTTGCCGTTTGATACATATGCCGGAACCGTCCGCCTAAGTTCCGCGTTCACCTGCAACGCTAAAGTGACGTCACCGCTCCGACCATCGGCGCTATACTTGCTCCAGTCAGAAAACTCTGTATATGCCTCGCTTGTCGGCGTCCCGTGCGAGTGTATCCAAGCCGCAAGGTTTTCACGCTTGTCGAAGACTTCATTGTCATAGTTGTACCAAAAACCAGTGGCCTGTCTACTATTACCTTCCGTAGCGTATACCCAGTAATAGGTTATCCAGTTCGCTTAAATAGATGTTTGAAAGTATCGGACTTATGCCGGAACCTTGCGGTACGCCGTCATATGTCTTGTGATACTCCCATTGCTCCATGTACCCAGCTTTGAGGAATTTCCACATAAGGGAGATAAAAGGCTCGTCCTCTATGCGCTGTCTAAGCAGTCCGATGATAACATGATGGTCGAAACTGTCAAAGCACGCTTCAATATCACCCTCGACAAACCAATTTGCGCCTGTGAAAGTATCTTGAATCTGCGTTAAGGCAGTATGGCAGCTTTTCCCCGGCATGAACCCATGCGACCGATTTGAAAAGCTTGACTCAAAAATGCTTGCAAGAATCATTCTGACAACTTCCTGCACCAGTTTGTCATTTGCCGACGGTATCCCGGTGGACACGATAGAGATATACCTTCTATCGGTGATTGCAGCGCCATGGCTTCCCATGGCGTTATACTGATCCCGCGTTATCACCAGTTTCTGTAACTCGCCGTTGGCGTTGGCCACAAACCCCGATGTCAAATAATCCAGGTTTGTTATACCATTTGCGTCCAAGTGATACTTTCGCCAATCATTAAGATTCATTACTACTCCAGTATCACCGGGCTTGCCTGTCGTTATATCTATATCCGACATATTGGCGTTGCCGCTATTGGTATAACTCCCGTGCGTGTGGACAAACCCTGCAATCGGATCACCCGCTAAATAACCGTCGTCATCAAACCCTTGCCAAATATTGACGCTTTTGGCATTGCCGCTACTAGTAGGACCGCAATAATAACCAAGCGTTGATTGGTATATTAAGCCGCCATACTCAATCCCATTAGCGACAGATTTGGGGTTATACTCCATCGCCCAAGCCAGCGCCGCATCGTCAGTGGACGAATAATAGCTCACGCCGCCGTTCTCGAGGAGCGGCTTCGGTCGCATGGTCTCGACCCGCGCAAGTTCCGCTTCCCGCGCCGCCTGCGCCCTCGCGTCGTCATATTGCTTGACTATGCGCGTCAACTCAGCGTTCCAAGCCGCATACCGCGCCTCGTCCGCGGCCGCTCCTCACACTAACGCTCACCCGTTACCCTTCTTCACCCACCACTGCGTTTCCCTGGTGCCGAGGTCGTATTCGGCTACGCCGCCGCGCATTCCGATGTAGAGGCGGTCGTGGAGTAATACAACTGAATTTGGAGATTGAAGTGACCAGAAAGCGTCATCGTACAACTTTGCCAGTTTACCGTTCTCAAACGACAGGAGACTTTCGGAAGTCACTATATAAGCTTTAGTGCCGATGGATAGAAAAGAATGAGGTGTGCCGGCAAATTCCTCATATGAATCGGCAGCTGCCCACTTGTCATCCTTGTTGACCAAATGGAAGATACGACCATAAGGGTATTTCTCACCGTGTCCTGCACCCCATACGCTGTACAATTCGTCGTCAAGTTCAAAAATCCCTTTTGAAGCATACTCGCTTACGTTATACGTCTCGCCATAATCTGGTATAAAGTCAAGCCGCCCGCCGAACTCGCCTCTGTCAACCGAAAGGAAAGCTCCGCTATTAACCTCAAACAGTCTATAAGCGTGGTCGTTATTGCTTATTTGAACTGTTACTTTTTCATTTGCCGCCGTAATTACGACATCATCCGACCAGTTGAGCGCAAACCATTCTTCAGACCGCTTTTCAGGGACTTCGATTACGACCCAACCGCGCTCTATAAAAGGATACCGTGTATCATCCAAAGGAGTTCCGTTTGGCTGCGTTGTTGTAATCGGTATTGTCGTTGGGTCAGGTTTAAGAGTGTTTGCCGGCATCGAAGGCGTTGCGGTTATTGGATTTGCCGCCGACGCTGATTCCCGCGCGACACTCGGAGTGTCGTTGGTACTCGTAATACCGGCACATGCCGCGACAAATATTAATAGCAACACCAGCAACATAACCACCCCTATACTTGCTGTCTGTTTCATCAGAACCGTCTCCTTGAATTGCAGTGAAGAAAAGCTGTAAACAACCTTTCTTCACTGCTGAGTATGCGTGGAAAGGGTTAGCGTGGTATCCCTTGGGCAACCGTCGTCACATACCGCGTGTCCGTGAAGAGAAGCCCCTGTATTTCATCTAACATGCTACGATCTTTCCATTCAAGAGAAGCCTTCAGTAAAGTTCCATTGTTGTTGACGAGGTAACCAGGCGCTAACGAATTGTCCGTCAGGCCATGCGCGTCTAAGTAAGCCTTTCGATCGTGGCTGGTCCAAGTGGTGACATATGCGTCCCCGGCTTCTCCTTGTTTGTTTCGAAGAGAGAAAACTAAGTCGCCCTTGCCGCCCTTGTTCCCGTGTGTATGTATCCACCCCGCTACCAACTTATTTATTTCATCTTCAGTCTGCCAAAAGTTTGATATTGAAGTCGCCTCGCCTTTGATCGCCGCACCGAGATAGTAGCCAGCAACGTTTGAGCCGTTTACAGGAACTTCGGATTGATAAATAAACGCCCCATACTCCACTCCAGCCCTGTACGACTCCCCGTAATACCGCATCGCCCAAGCCAGCGCCGCGTCGTCTGTGGACGAATAATAGCTCACGCCGCCGTTCTCGAGCATCGGCTTTGGTCGCATGGCCTCGATCCGCGCAAGTTCCGCTTCCCGCGCCGCCTGCGCCGGCTACGCTTTCCTCACCCACCACCGCGTCTCGCCCGTGGCGAGGTCGTATTCGGCTACGCCGCCGCGCATACCAATGTAGAGGGATTCGGCGATCTTGACAAGGGAGTTGGGGCCTAAGCGTTGCCAAAAGCAATCTTCGGCAAGCACGGTAATTTTTTCGTTCTCAAACAGTAGCAACTTTGTCGGAGTGACGATGTAAACTCTTCCATCGTCAACAAGGTATGCCAAAGGGACTTCAGGAAGCTCCATGAAGTCGTCTTGAGAACGCCATGTTTCTTCAGAAAGGTAGAGTTTCTTTATCCCGCTTTTGTAGCCTCTGATCATCACATTGCCGTGCCACAGACAATAAATGTCTCCATCAAGTTCAAAGATGCCAGAGGTATTACCATATGTAACAAAGTATGGCTCGCCATAAAACGGGACATACTTTACCCATCCGCCCCATTCTCCTTGCTCCGAGCCTACCAAAAGCCCAAAGCCGTCGTCCACCTCTAACACGCAATAGCTTCTTGCAGGGCAGTCGCTAACGGCAATCTTATTGTTTGCGTTGGAGACCATAAAATCCTCGCCATGCAAGTCAAGGTTATGAACTTCTTCAGACTCGGCGGTCGGGACGGGGCTTGTCACCCATTCATCGAGTACAAATCGACTATTTGCCGTTAAATTCTCGGTTGAGGGACTTGGGTATGGTTGCTGTGTTTCGGGCGGTTGTGCAGCGGAAAATCCTTCGGTCGTCGTTTCGGGCGGCGCGCTGGATGATCGCGGAACATCGGAGCTTGTACACGATACAAACGACAAACAACAAATCAAAACCATCATTATGGCAGAAAATCTCACTATAACCCCTCCCTGCAAATTGTTCAGCGGAGGAAAGGCGATAATGCGCTTCCCTCCGCTGAACCCGCAACACTAGCCGACCGACTACCTACTTTGCAAAGGAAGCCGTTTTAGGAGTCACCTAGTTGGTACGCCAGTAGCTACTATTGACAGATACCTACTATCAGTAAAAGTAGCGCCATGACCGCCCATCGCATTATACTGGGCCTGTGTAATTACTAGCCGTTGCAACTGTCCGTTGGCATTGGACACATACCCCGCCGACGAGTAACTAGCTCCTGTTATGCCATTTGAATCGAAGTAGTACTTTCGCCACTCATTCAGAGCCATTACTACACCAGAATCTCCCGGGGTGCCCGTTTCCACGTTGATATCCGACATGTTGGCATATGCGGGATTCGTGAAGCTCCCGTGAGTGTGGACAAATCCCGCTATGGGATCGCCTGTTAAATAGCCGTCATCGTCAAAACCCTCCCAGATGTCTACTGATTTCCATTTTCTATCACCACGCCCGTGATTGGTTGGCCCGATGTAATAGTATGAAACGGGTTTACCATCAACGGTAGTCATCCGTTCGTACATCAGCGCACCATATTCCGCACTTTGCTTTATTGAAATCGCGTTGTACTCAATCGACCATGCCAACGCGGCATCGTCCGTGGACGCGTAGTAGTTTCTGCCGTCTTCCGTGAGGATCGGCTTCGGCCGCATGGCCTCGACCCGCGCAAGTTCCGCTTCCCGCGCCGCCTGCGCCCTCGCGTCGTCATATTGCCTGACTATGCGCGTCAACTCAGCGTCCCAAGCCGCATACCGCGCCTCGTCTGCGGCCGCTCCGCCAACGCCGCCGGCGGCGGCCCTATCAGCCGCTCTCATCTTTACTTCGTTGGAATCCTTTAGGAATCGGTATATGCCTTCCGCGCTTCCGTGGATGGTATAGTCGTTCCACACGGATACCATCGGGTACTTGTCGCCCACCGACACGAAACTGCCCCACGAGTTTTGCTCAAACGCAAGCGTCATGCCGCCGTTTGATATCGTGAGCACGTCGTTTTTGAGCGTCGGCTTAGCCGCGCCATAGCTGGCGAGCAAGTCGTTCAGGTTCACGCTTGAGCCGCTGGTCTGCGGATTGCTCTTGCTCGACGAACTACCGCCAGACGACGAACTCCCGCTCGACGACGAACCGCTGCCGCTCGTTGACGTCTTTGTCACCGTATTCCCATCGCCAGTACCGACCTCGTTCGCGCTGCGGGCGGTGTTGCGGATGGCCTCGGCCTGCGCGTGGGCGGCGTTCATCGCGGCCGTGT
>JAISCC010000053.1 GCA_031265845.1 Treponema sp. | reverse complement strand
CTCCTTTACCCCTTTTCTCCCCCCCCCCCCCCCCCGCGTAACTCACTATAACGTCCACGCGCATTCGTCTCATTCTTTTTTCTTCTCTATAGCATCTTGCCGCGCATGCGCATATTGGCGGACGAGCGCGGACTTTTATACATTCACTGCGCGTCCGCCTGGACGTGTAAATCAACTGAAGGACGGAGGTAAAGAATGAAAAAATACCATTCTTTCGGCAAGAGCGCGATTCCCGCGCTCTTAGCAACCATTCTCATCGGAGCGACCCTCGGTTGTTCCGACTCATCGTCAGAGGACGATCCGATCCTGCAAAGCATAGCGGTAACCGGAACCTATGCGGACGAGACGACCACGGTGGAAACTGTGAGCGCGTCCAATGTAAGCGGGTACAACAAGAATGTTGCGGGTGAGCAAACCTTGACCGTAACGGTGAACGATCAGGGCGGCGCGGTTCTTGCCGGACTTGACGGTCTTGCAACCGCGTCCGGCGGGAATACCGCAGCTAACCCCGTCGCATTGACGTTAAGTTGCAACCTTGCAAACGACAGTTGGGCGACGACCCTCGCCGCTATCACCGCGTCCGGCAAATACGTCTCGCTTGATCTATCCGCTTGCACAATGACCAATACCAGCTTCCAGCCCGGAACCAGCGCGGGCGCGGCCAAGATAATCGCGTTGACATTGCCCGCGCCATTATTCCCGCGCTCCCCGCAGGCGCTTGCCGCGTACGGATTGTAACGCAATAGCCCCAGGCAAACCGCTCAAAGTTCCTCATATCTGCACGTTTGATAAAGAATTAACCGTCAACTAAACCAGACTGGCGACCGCAAGGGCAGCCTGCCTCACTTATGCGTGAGAGTCGCTCTCACCTGTGCGGAGGAGGCATTCTCACCTATACGGCAAGCCGCAGGGATGTTTTTTTGAAAACAATCCGCTTGGCAGACGCGCAACAAGCCAGGAGGAAGATTGAGAATGAACCTCCCCGCCCTGAAGTCTAAACTTGACTCACAAATGGCGGGATTTAACTCATGGCTCCGCGTTGTCAAAAGCGCCGTCAAAAATGTCTGACACCGCATCGTCTAGCAAACTAGTCAGCCGGCGCAGCCTGTGATAGAGACTGCCGAACGCCCGCTCCCCGGATCGCTCCACAAGCCCCGCCTTCACCGAATTCTCCGCCATATACTCCCGCACCCGCAAAAAGTCCGTCTTCCCGTTGATTATTCGTGATTCGTGAGTAGAATCGTTCTCCCCACACATGACCATTCCGGCCATGCGCCTTGTTCCACGCCTTGGCGAAATTGCATTTTATCCACTGCATTATTTTTGACAAATTGCCAGCTTCACCCGGCTTTATCAAGAAATGAATGTGATTTCCCATAATGCGGAGATCCCACAAGCGGAAATGGAATTTCCGCTTCGCCTTCTCGACAACAGAAAAGAATAATATCTTGAATTTGAGGTCAACAAGGCTCATGTCGTCATGGTCTATTTTCGACGTGACATGATACGTCGCTCCGTCTTGGAGCGTTCGCAAGCTTCTCATACCTATATATAGGGGATTGTCATGGGAATTGCTTTGGCGTCAGACGCCGATTTGCCGAAAATGCTGAAAATATTTTGGCGTCTGACACCGACTTGCGGTCAAGTTTAGCCTTTAGGGCGCGGTTTAGACCTCACTGCGAATAAAGGAACTATGCGGGCGCAAAAGGAACAGAGAAGCCGCGCTGGTTTTGAGAGCGTTTGAACACGCCTTACTGGTGGGTTTCCATGATATTTTCTTTAATATAGACATCCAGCGGCATTTCGATTTTGGACTCTATGTTCTGTTCCAACACGATGTAGCGGTACAAGTTGATCACCGCCTGACGGCCTTGCTCTTCGGGTCTTTGGGAGATAATCGCGTCTATAAAGCCTTCTTTCAGCAACTGTTTGTTGTTTGAAGTGAGATCGTACCCTATGACAATGCAATTATCGCGTAAACCCGCGCTTTTCACGGTTTGGGCGACGCGATGCGCCAAACTGTTGGTGACAAAGAATCCGGCTAAACCGCGATATTGTTCCAACAGCGCCATTATTTCATTTTCGGTTAATTCGCCTTCTTCCGAATATTCTTTCACCACAACCGGAATATTGTGTTCTTCGGCGTATCGCAAAAAGCCGTCTCTGCGCCGGACGATGTGGTAATCCTCACAATGAGCGTCAAGAACCGCCACTGGTTTTTCACATTGTCTCCCGTCCTCCGCCGCAAACGCGCTTCGCTCAAAAAGTTTCATGAGTCTGCCCGCAAGATACCCGCCGCGAATGGGATCCTGGCTGATTGTACAGAGCGGGGACAGTTCGGGAAAATCCGAGTCGAAGAAAATGTACGGCGTCTGTTTTTCCCGGATTTTGGGAACCAGCCGCTTAATTCGTATGTTGGGCGCGAGTATCACGCCGTCCGGTTCTTTCGCCAGCGCCGTTTCCATCCTGGCGAAGACTTCCTCCATATTATACCGGTCGTACTCAATGATCTCCGTCTCAACTCCCAGGGGGCTGACCTCGTCCGCGCCTGTTTTAAGCCCGGCAATCGCCTGCTCCCAATACCCCGCGTCTTGATCCCGCTGTGGAATAAGGGCGCAAAACCGGTACGAGCGATTTCTTTTCAACCGTCGCGCTATGGGATTCGGGGTGAATTGGTATGTTTCAATTATTTCTTTTACTTTTGCCCGGGTCGCCGTTGACACCCTGCCTCTCTGATACAAAACCCTGTCCACTGTTCCGATAGACACCCCCGCAAGTTCGGCTATTTCTTTCACGGTCATCCATTCTCTCCAATACGGAAATTTTAAAACGCAACCGGGATTTTTAGAGACGCCCGATGCTGAATCATAGCAAGAAACCGGGGGCGAAGTCAAGGGAATTGGCGGCGAACAGCCTCCTTTAAGAACTGAAGTTCCACGCCGCTTCGTGCGCTCCGCGCAGCCCTTTTAAAAATATTGTCAGAAATCTATTGAATAATTTTTGCTTTTCATATAGTATAATGTAAGAGCGAACAAATTGTGGCTAGAGTCTTGGCGATAATCTTGGAGGCGCCTTGTCCGTAGCTGTCGCTCCAATTTATGTTAGAGAGGTGTGGAATGTTGGACATCGGACAAATCCATCGTAAGGAATATGAGTCAGATGCCGACCTGCCCGGTCAGATTGTCATTGCCCGCGCTCCGGGAAGGGTACATCTCTTGGGGGAACATGGCGAGCCGAAATTTTCTTCATGTCTTTCTTCCGCGATTGATAGATATATATATGTAGCGGTCAGCCAGCGGAAGGACAACTCCCTGCGCTTTTTCGCGGCGAATTCTGATGAACGCAAGCGATCCTCCATCACCAATCTGAAATACAAACGGGAAGACCGGTGGTCAAATTACATCAAGGCGGCGATTCAGGTGTTCGCGTCTCTTGGGCGCCTCGTCAAAGGGCTTAATGTCACCGTGTGGGGGGGCGTTCCCCAACAGATAGGTCTCGCTTCTTCCACAGTGATGGAGATGGCGACCGTGGTCGCGCTCCGCGCTTTTTTCAAGGTGAACATAACGGATCGCGATCTCATCGGGCGGCTCATCAAGGAGCGGGAAGCCTTTTTCGGAAAACCGGTTTCTTTCGCCGATTACGCCATAATCCTCAACGCCAAAGCGGACGGCTTCATCATCGTTGATGAGCATAAAAGGGAAACAAGAACCGTTCCCATAGATTTCGCCGGCTATAAAATGCTGATAATGGATTCGCGGGTGCCTCGTTTTAACATTGAGCAGGAATTGAGGCAGAGGCGGCACGATGTACGCAAGGGTTTTGAGAGTCTTTTTCCCAAAAAAGAATTGCGAGAGATAAACGATAAAATGTTCGCGTCTGTGAATCTTACGGAACTGCTGAGCGGACTGCCTGAAACGATCAGGAGGAGAATGCTCTTTGTCATTCAGGAAATGCGGCGCATTGGCGAAACTGAAGAAGCCCTGCGAAAAAAAGATTTTCAACTTTTTTCCAGAATCATCTTCCATTCGCACGAAGGCTTGCGAGATCTCTACGAAGCGTCCTGCCCGGAAACAGACTGGCTTGTAAAGCGCGGACAGGAAACGGAAGGCGTTTTCGGCTCCAGAATGACCGGACTCGGATTCGGCGGCTGCACGTACGCCGTCATCAAAGAAGAATCGATACCGGAATATAAAAAACGTCTTGAAGATTATGAGAGGATATTCGGTTTTCATCCGATAATATATGAAGTGGCGCCTGCGCAAGGAGCGGGTTTGATTTCTGTATGAATATATTGATGACGAATGACGACGGCATAGATTTTGAGTGGTTCATCTGGTTTGTCAGAGCTATGCGGGAAATGGGAAAGACAAGGGGACACACCATCTATGTTGTCGCGCCCGAAGGCGAGCGTTCCGGTTTTTCCCATTATATCACCTTTATAGGCGGGCCAATACGTCTGAAAAACCGGGAAGAAAACGTATGGGCTTGTTCGGGAACTCCCGCGGATTGCGTAATGATGGCGTCTATGGGGGCGCTTCCTTTTACGATTGATCTTGTGGTGTCCGGCATTAACCGCGGCGCGAATCTTGGCACCGATATCGTGTATTCGGGAACTGCGGCCGCAGCGCGTCAGGCGAGCCTGCACCATATTCCGGCGGTGGCGTACTCGCTTGCCGGCGAGACAAAGCCTTTGTATTGGGAAAAGGCGGCGGCATACGCGGTTCAGCATGTAGAGGAATTCGCCGCGCTGTGGCGGGAAGACATTTTTATCAATGTCAACCTTCCGAATTCCCCTTCCGGGGCGGCGGGGTGGAAGATCGCTTTTCCATCGCGGCGGTTGTATACGTCGGATAAGGTTGAAGTGTTTGACGCGCCGGATCGCAAGCGGTATTGCTTTATGAATGCCGGAGCGGTGGAAACCGTTCCCGAGGCGGGTTCCGATTACGATGCGGTGTCGCTGAATTTGGCATCGGTAACGCCGGTGTTTATTCACCCTGTCGCGGCAGTCGATATATGTACCGGCGCGCCGAGGCATGCGGGCGTGGGATTCCGGCCAAGGAATTAAAACAGAGGAAAAGAGGGGTTATCGGCAGTGGAAGAAATTGCGGAAATGGTGTCGGCATCTCAAGAAGGAGTCGTCTTTTTTCAAAAAGGCGATTGGAATAACGCCCTTCAGTTTTTTTTAAAGGTACGCACCGAAGATAACAATGAATTGCTCGAATCAGCGTATTACATAGGGCTTTGTTACGCGAAACTCAAATGTTTTGTAGAAGCTCAGCCTTACCTCTTGAAATACATCAGAGAGGCTCAAAACAGCGTACGGGTGTATCAATGCCGTATGACACTGGCGTATACGTATGTAATGACCCAAAAGGCGCGGAAGGCCGAACAGGAGCTTGCCTTGCTGGTTAACCACGGTTTTGAGTCCGCGCAACTGTACGCGACAATGGCGTACGCCGCATGGACGCGGCAGTCCTATGGCGACGCGATAGAATGGTACGAGCGGGCGCTGAGCATTGACGGCGACAACCTTACGGCGCTGAATGGACTCGGCTTCATCCTCGCTGACACCAGCAAGGATATCAAGAAAGGGCTTCGCTTCTGCAAGCGCGCGGTCGAAAAAAAACCGGACAATCCCGTATACCTTGATTCTTTGGGATGGGCGTATTACAAAGATGGAAAAAGAATAGAGGCGATAAAATTCCTCCTGAAAGCGCAGGATAAGGATCCTGACAATCCGCTTATTCGGGAGCATCTTAAAATGGTTGAAACAGCGAAATGAAGCGCGTGAAATTCCGGTCATACGGCTATTTTCTCTTGTTTTTCTTGATTAGCGCGTTCTGTGTACGCGCGTCGTTTCCCTTGTTTGCCCAGCAATCCGATTTCACTGCCGGCAACGCGGATCTTGACGCCCGCTATGCGCGGGAAGAGTTCAGAATAGGCGTACAGGCGTACACCAGATTCGCGTTCAATGAGGCGATTCTTTCCTTTGAACGCGCCCTGTCTTTTAGACCGGGCGAACCCTTGTTGCTTGACTGGTTGGGACGCGCCTATTACCGGTCAGGATTTGAAGAATCGGCGATTAGACAGTGGATAGCCGCTTCCGGCGGCTACGAACCCATGTCTACCGAGGCGTTGCTCTTAAACAGCCGCATTGAGACCATACGAAACAGGCGCAACCTTCTGCCCATTGCGGATGACAATATCCGGTACGTTGAATCGGGCAGGTACCCGGGCGTCGTGGACAAGCAGACCTTATACCGCCAGCCCACTGCGGCCATGCCCCTTGAGGACGGCTCTGTGTGGGTGGTCGCGTACGGCAGCAACGAGCTTGTCCGCATTGACCCAAACGGCATTGTCAGACAGCGGCAGCGGGGACCCATAAACGGCTTTGATCGCCCCTATGATCTGGCGCGTGGATACGATGGGAGACTCTATGTCTCGGAATTCCGGGGCGGCCGGGTGAGCGTACTCAACAGCAACGGAGACTGGCAGGCGTACATCGGGTCCAAAGGGCGAGGGGACGGCATGTTCGTGGGCCCCCAAAATCTCGCAGTTGATGAATCCGGCTACCTTTACGTAGTTGATTATGGAAATCAACGGATTTCCAAGTTCGATCCTGACGGCGTGTTTATCCTTTCTTTTGGAAAAAAAACGGTTTCCGCAGGCGGAGAACCCTTCAACGGCTTGCTTTCGCCAACGGGAATCGCCGCAAAAGACGGTAGAGTCTATGTCGCGGACAACACCTCCAATCAAATTTACCAGTTTGATCCCAACGGCGCGTATCTCGGCGTTTTGATAGCCGCCGGTCTTATGGGTCCGGAAAGCCTCCGCTTCCTTTCGGACGGGCGGCTTTTAGTCGCGGATAAAAACCGCGTGTCCATGATCGACATCGATTCTGCGGCCATCAGGGAACTCGGCGCCGTAGGCAATGACAAAGTGCGGCTTGTGGACGCGGGCATGGATAGGAACGGCAATATCCTCGCCGTTAATTTTCAGGCGAGCGAAGTCTCCATTATGACCAGGCTTGATGACATGGCTTCCGGACTGTTTGTGCAGATAGAGCGGGTCGTCTCAAGCGCCTTCCCGCAGGTGACGGTTGAGATTTCCGTGCAGGACAGGCTCCGGCGTCCCATTGTTGGGCTTGACGGGCGCAATTTCCTGTTAAGCGAAGAGGGAATACCGGTTTCCAAGCAACAGTTGCTGGGAGCGGGGTATCGTACAACAAACCTTGACATCTCCCTCCTTATTGAACGCTCGCCGGCAACCAGCGCTTTGCGCGAAGACGTGAGCGCAGCCGTCAGGGACATTTCCTCCGTAGAAGGAGCCATCGTCTCGCTCGTGTCCGCGTCCGAGATGCCTGTGAAAGAACAGATAGCGGGCGGCATCCTGCCGGGCGCGATAGACGGCGCCGAATATTCGCCGCGTTGGCGCTTTGATCTGGGGTTGCGGCTTGCCGCGACAGACCTGTTGTCGGCTGACAAGAAACGCGCTGTGGTGTTTGTGAGTTCCGGCGTTCTTGGAGAACTCGCTTTTGAGCAGTACGGTCTTTCCGAGCTTGCCGCGTATCTGGCAAACAACGGCGTGGTGTTTTACGCGGTCATCGTAGGCGGCGGGCGGGCGGATGCGGCGCTTGAATATCTGGCTTCCCAGACCGGCGGACAAACCCTTCCCCTCTACCGGAATGAAGGTGTGAAGCCGGTCATTCAGAGTCTTGGCTCTGTTCCAAATGGGACGTACATCATACGCTACGAGTCCCGGCTGCCAACAGATTTCGGCAACGCCTATCTTCCGGTTGAAGCGGAAGCGTATCTTCTTACGAGATCGGGCAGAGACAAAATCGGCTATTTTCCGCCTTTGAACTGACATTCCGTTTTTATGTTGATATGAAAACAACTCAATATTCGGTGGGTTTCTGTACCCTGGTTTGCCCTTCCTCATGGCTTCGGGCGCACGGACTCTATGCGCAGGACTCTATCCTCCTCAAATATGCATACCGGCTTGCGATTTCGCCTTGTTCTCACTCTCCCGCCTCTTCGTCAGCAGTTTATTCCGATTCTCCTTCTTATGCATCCGGTTCTTCACTCCCTCAGATATACATCCCGCGCCTCTTCCCCTACATATCCGCTGTCCGCATAGATGATTTTATCTTTCCCCACGATAAGATATTTGCACTCGAATTTCGCATAAATCATCCGCAGTGTTTTCGACGTAGCTGGGGCGGGATCCCTGTCAAAGGCGCTTCGCAAACTGTAGCGCAGCAACACCGTTCGGGTCGACAAGGCAGTCAGCCGTGGCAATCTCAATCCAAGGATAATATCTGTTATATCCCGCATAAGAGTATAACCACCCGTCGTCATGCCAACCTCCACTTCGTCGCAACCCTGCGTCCGCTCAAAAACACGCCCCCGCTCAAATTCTCCGCCAGCTTCCTATATACGGGCGCGGCAGCGGCACAACTTCCGTCCCCTCCCCGTCCGTAACCACCATCTTGTGGACATCAAAACCCATCGCCGCGTCCTCTTGCGCCGCCATCTGTTTCCCATCATATCCGCCTTCACCCTCACCTCTCATTCACGATCTCCATTATCCCACCCTTGCCCATCACCACCCGCATTTTCCCTTCGGCGCCGCTTATCATAAACACCTCCTTCCCTTCCTCCCCGGTCCCCCTCAAGCCGGTAATTCTTGCATTGCCAGATGAAGACCGCGACCCTCGCCCCCGCTTTCGGCTGGCAATGCCTCTCGCCATAGATAAACCCGTGAACCACCGCGCTCTCACGGTTCTCCTATGAAAAACACCAGCGCCTGTAGTCCGATCTCAAGCAGCAACCACCCGGAGCGCCGCCCTCCTCCAATGCCCCATTAGGCGACCACGACGTCACCATACCTATCGCAGAACGCGCCGCCTCCCAGTCTTCCCTCATCTCTTGTTCCAGCAGATCTTCACCGCCCGCCCGCTGGTCTGGACTCCGCCACCGTTGATCCTGTCAATCTTTTTCTCTGGACACGCAGGATAAACCAAGGATCGCTTCTTGACTCCGCGTCCGCGAAATCCACAGTCGCCAGCATCCTGAAAAACGACGCCTTTAGATTCTGCGTGGCATCCGGTGTAACGGTCATTTCATTGAGGCGGAATGCGCTTTCTTCCCTATCATGCAACATACCCCCTGCAACACGTCGCCCAGCTCCCCATGCGTCATGTAAAACCTGATCGTGAGTTTGCCTTTGGCGGGCGGGAAGCACCGATTGTTTCCGTCTTTGTCTTTGCCTGTAATCAGCCTCCACTGCAATCCACTGACCGAAAACGCGTCAATTCTGACCGCCTGCCATGTTCAGCTTGATTCTTGCGACGCCCGCCGGTTCGGCCGCGCCGGAAGACCGGTGCTACACCACGTAGAGGGAGGGATTGGAGCTGTTGTCTTTCACCCCCAGTTCCGGTTGCACCGCCAACACGCCGCAACCGCCCAGCCGCCTGCGGCGTTGACAAATCATTCAAAAAATAGTAAGGTATATGCATGTTCTCTTACATTATAAAAAGGATTGTTTTAGCTCTTGTCACGCTCCTTTTTGTCATTTGTTTGACGTTCTTGCTGATGAATACAGTGCCGGGAGGACCGTTTCTTGGGGAAAAAGCCATTTCCGCCCAGACGCTTGCGCAACTGCAAGCGAAATACGGGCTTGACAAGCCCCTTCCCGTCCAGCTTAAAAATTACATTGCGAGCCTCATGAAGGGCGATATGGGCGTGTCGCTCAAAATGCAGAAAAACAGACCGGTTGCGATGATTATCAGTGAAATGTTTCCGGTGTCGGCGCGTATCGGCGCAATTGCGCTCTTCTGGTCAACCCTCGCGGGCATTACGCTGGGGTGCGTCGCCGCGTATAAACGCGGCAAGTGGCAGGACAGCCTGCTCCAGGTGATCACCACGCTCGGCATCGCGTTTCCGGGCTTTGTCGTGGCGACCGCGTTGCTGGTGTGCTTCGCCGGCGGCGTATGGCGCATTTTTCCGACCAGCGGCTTAAACAGGGGCGCGATAAGCTATGTGTTGCCCTGCTTCACGCTGGGACTTACGCCCATGTGTTCCATCGCCCGCTACACCCGTTCTTCCATGCTTGACGTATTGAACAAGGAGTACATCAAAACCGCCCGCGCCTATGGATCATCCACCGGCAAGCTCATATTCAAGTACGCGCTCCGCAACGCGCTCATTCCGGTTGTCACCTATCTGGGACCGGTAACAGCGGGCGTCCTGACCGGCGGTTTTGTGGTGGAGACGGTCTTCAATATTCCCGGTCTCGGCAGGTATTTCATTCAGAGCATCAGCAACCGCGATTATCCTATCATCATGGGGACAACGATATTCTTCGCCGCGCTGGTCATCATTATGAGTTTTCTGGTTGACGTTTTGTACAAGATTATCGATCCGCGTATAGAGCTTGCAAACGAGAATGAGAGGTGAAGTTTATATGGGTAAAACAGATGCGCACACTACGCACAACGCGGCGTCCATCGACCAGCACGGGGGGGGGGGGGGGTATCACTCTCCCTCGGATGAAACTGGCATAGATGCGGAGCGCGAATATCTTTTCGCGCCCGCTTCCGCTGAGGAGAAAAAAGCCTTTGAACCGCAGCACAAGAGCGTCTCATACTGGAAGGACGCAGGGCGGCGGCTTCGGAAAAATTACGTCGCGCTCGTCTCTTTTGGCGTGATCGTCTTTCTCATCCTGTTCGCGTACCTCGGACCCTTCTTCATGGGGTATCATTACGACGAGCAGATTCGAGGAAGCGAAAACCTAAAGCCGCTCGCCTATTCCCAACAGGAGCGGGCGCGCATCGCCGACGGCGAGAACGTGTTCCCGCATGTGTTCGGCACCGATTCGCATGGGCGCGATCTGCTCGTGCGTCTGATGTACGGCGCCCGCGTTTCCATGATCATAGGCGTTGTGGCGGCGATTCTCACCCTGGTGATCGGCGTTCTCTACGGCTCAATCGCGGGCTATATCGGCGGAAGGGTCGATATGACGATGATGCGCATCGTGGACATCATCTACTCGGTGCCGGACGTACTCGTGGTGCTGTTGCTTGCGGTTACGCTCAAGCCCCTGCTCACCGATTTTGCCAACAACAATCAAGCCAACATCATGGGAAAGCTCATCATCGCGCTTGGACCGAGCATCATCGCCATATTCATAGCGTTCGCGCTGCTCTATTGGACGACTCTCGCCCGCATCGTGCGGGGGCAGATACTGCAACTCAAACAGCAGGAATATGTGCTTGCCGCCCGTGCGCTCGGCGCGAATGACGCGAGGATCATCCGCAAGCACCTGCTTCCGAACAGCGTGGGACCGCTTGTCGCCGCGACCTGTCTTCAGATACCGACGGCGATATTCCTGGAATCCTTCCTGTCCTTTCTTGGAGTCGGGGTCAACGCGCCCATGACCAGCCTCGGATCCCTCGCTTCGGACGCGCTTGGCGGCATGTACACGTATACGTACCGGCTCATCATTCCTGCGGCTTTGTTAAGCCTTTTGATTTTGTCGTTCAACCTTTTTGGAGACGGGCTGCGGGACGCCCTTGATCCAAGGCTCAAAAAATAAAGGTTGGAGAATATGAAAGAAGTGAAAAAAGCGTTGCTTGAGGTGAAGGACTTGCGGGTCTCCTTTTTTACGCCGGCCGGCGAGGTGAAGGCTGTGGGAGGCGTTTCGTATTCGCTGAATTACGGCGAAGTGATGGGCGTTGTCGGCGAGTCGGGTTCCGGCAAAAGCGTTGAAGCGTATACGGTGATGGGCTTGCTCGATCCGCCCGGACGGGTCGTCGGCGGATCCGTGGAATTTGAGGGCAAAAACATCCTCGCCTACAGCCGGAAAGACATGGAGAAAATTCGGGGCAATAGAATGAGCATGATCTTCCAAAACCCCATGGAAAGCCTCAACCCTGTGTACACCATTGGCAATCAACTGGTCAGCGTGTTGCGGGAACACGCGAAGGATAACGGCGGCCCTGGAATTTCCGTTAAAGACGCCCGTGAAAAAGCGATGGAGATGCTGAAGCTCGTGGGCATCACCAACCCTGAACGCCGCCTTAAACAGTACCCGCATGAGTTTTCCGGCGGCATGAGGCAACGGGTGATGATAGCTATGGCCCTTATCTGCGAACCTCAGCTTTTAATAGCCGACGAGCCGACGACCGCGCTTGACGTTACCATTCAGGCGCAGATACTGGAGCTTATGAAAGCCATTCAACAGAAAACCGGCATGGCGATCATCTTCATCACCCATAACCTTGCGGTCATCGCGGAAATCTGCGACACCGTAGCGGTGATGTACGGCGGGCATATCGTGGAACAAGGCACCGTGGAGGATATTTTCTACGCGCCGGTTCATCCCTACACCAAGGGCTTGCTCCGCTCAATGCCCCGGCTTGACGAAGAAAAGGCGGAGCGGCTCATACCAATTGAAGGTTCGCCCATCAACATGCTCGATCCGAATCCGGGCTGCCCCTTCGCCCCGCGCTGTGAATTCTGCATGAAAATCTGCGTCAGACAGAATCCCGAAAAGACATCCGTCAAGCGCGGCGACGATGCCAAAGGTTTCTCCGCCGACGGACACCGCGCCGCGTGCTGGCTTGTCTCAAACGATGGAGGGAAGCGTCCATGAACCTCATTGCAGTTGAAGGCTTAAAAAAATATTTCAAAGTCAAGGCGGGCCGGGGAAAAACGAAACAGATACATGCCGTTGAACATGTCTCTTTATATATTGAAGAAGGCGAAACCCTGGGTCTCGTGGGTGAATCGGGTTGCGGAAAAACGACCTTCGGGCGTACGTTGCTGCGCTTGTATGAGCCGACCGCAGGAAGGATATTTTTCCGCGGACAAGACATCACCCATGGTGACATGCTTCCCTACAGGCGGAAGATGCAGATTATTTTTCAGGATCCCGCCTCCTCCCTGAACCCCCGCATGACGGTCGCCGAAATCGTGGGCGAACCCATTGACATCCACCGCCTCGCTTCATCGGCAAGCGAGCGGAGCGACCGCATCAAGGCGCTTTTGGCGCGAGTTGGACTCAACAGCGAACACGCGAACCGGTATCCGCATGAATTTTCGGGCGGACAGCAACAGCGAGTCGGCATTGCCCGCGCCCTTGCCGTGGAGCCGGACTTTATCGTGTGCGACGAGCCGGTTTCCGCGCTTGACGTGTCTATCCAGTCCCAGATAGTGAACATGCTTGAGGATATGCAGGCGGAGATGAAGCTCACCTATCTGTTCATAGCGCACGATATTTCCGTGGTGCGCCATATTTCGCGGCGCATAGGGGTGATGTACCTCGGCAGTCTGGTTGAATTGGCGTCAAGCGGCGAGTTGGTCAAGAATCCTTTGCACCCGTATACGCGGACGCTTCTCCAGGCGGTTCCCATTCCCGATCCCAGAATCACCCGCTCGCGAGAGCGCGTTGCGCTGGAAGGCGAAATCCCAAACCCCATGGACGCGCCGGCCGGGTGCAGGTTCAGAACGCTCTGCCCCCTGTCAACAACCCAATGCGCCGAAGCCGCCCCTGCATTGCGGGAAGCGTCAAGCGGGCATTGGGTCGCGTGTCATTGCGTGTAATGCAAAACAGGCGCAGAGTGCGCAGAGCGGCATAGTTGGCTACAAGCGCCGGCGTTGTTTGAGGGTTATAATGTGGGCAACGACCGGCGTTTTGAAATATTAGCGAGAGGGAGGTTTTTTATGAAGAAAATCTTATCTGTATTATTGACGGTTTCGGCGTTGTCGCTGGGTATTGCGGCATGTCAGAAAAAGACGGCGGAAGTTGCGCCGCAAGCGCCACAGGCGGCGCAGGCGGTTGCGGCGACTTCCATCACGGCTGTATTCGGTTCCGAGCCGAATACTATTGATCCCGCGCTCAACTCGGCGGTTGACGGCGCGATTTATCTGGAGCATCTGTTTGAAGGCCTTTACAAGTACGAGGACAACGGATCCGGCATCGCCAGCGCGATTCCTGGACTGGCGGCTGGCGCTCCGCGGAAAGTCGCCAACGACGACGGCACGGTTACGTACACCTATACCTTGCGCGACGGCCTCAAATGGTCTGACGGCAAGCCGTTCGCCGCGCAGGACATCGTGTATTCATGGCAGCGCCTGGTGGATCCCGCGACCGCCGCTGATTACAGTTATATGATCACTATGGTGAAGAACGCCGATGAGATCAGGGCGGGTGAAAAGGACAAGAGCGAACTCGGCGTCGCCGCCATTAACGATGGGACCGTGGAAATCACCCTCACCTATGATTGTCCGTTCTTTGATGAAATAGCCTGTTTCCCGGCGACCTTTCCGGTCAGGCGGGATGTTATTGAGAGCGCCGGCGAACAGTGGACGTTCAACCCTTCGACTTACATCAGCAACGGGCCGTACCGGTTGAAAGAATGGGTTCACAACAGCCATCTGACCATCGAAAAGAACCCCAACTATTATGAGACCGTGACCGGACCCGACACTATTCGTTTCGCGCTCATGGATGATGACAACGCCCTTCTCGCCGGTTTCCGCAGCGGGGAGCTTGACTATATCCAGACGGTGCCGGTGGACGAAATTCAGGCGCTGTTGAATACAGGTGAACTCAAGGTCGTTCCGTACCTCGGCACCTACTACGTGAGCTTCAACACCCAGAAAGCCCCGTTCAATGACGCGAAGGTGCGGAAGGCCTTTACCCTCGCCATTGACCGCAACTACATTGCAACCCAGATCACCCGCGCCGGACAGAAACCCGCGTCGGGCTTTGTGCCTTCCGGCATTGCCGACGCGGCGGGCGCGGGCAGCGATTTCCGCCAAACCGGCGGCGACTATTACAGTCTGGCGGACGCCGATTATCAGAAGAATGTCGCCGAAGCGAAACAGCTTTTGGCGGACGCGGGCTACCCTGACGGCGTCGGCTTCCCGGTCACTGAATACCTATACAACACCAATGACGCGCACCGCGCCATCGCCGAAGCGCTTCAGGACATGTGGAAGACCGCGCTCGGCGTAAATGTAACCCTGAGCAACCAGGACTGGGCCGTGTTCCTTGACACCCGCAAGATCGGCAACTTCCAGCTCGCCCGTGACGGCTGGATCGGCGATTACAACGATCCCATGAACTTCCTTGAAATGTACCTGACCGGCGGTGGCAACAACAATTCCCAGTACGCAAGCCCCGCGTTTGACACCCTTGTCAAACAGGCGCAGTCAACCGCTGTGGCTGAGGAACGTATGACACTTATGCACCAGGCTGAGGACATCCTGGTCGGACAGGACATGGCGGTTGGGCCGATCTATTTCTACACCCAAACCTACATGATGAACCCCAGGGTCAGCGGCATGTACTACACGCCGCTTGGCTATTTCTTCTTCAAGAACGCCAAGATTGCGCCGTAGGCGGCGCCCGCGCTATGAGGCTGTCTCACAGTAATGTTGAGACAGCCTCTGTCAGACGCCAAAAACAAGTGTGTCTGACACCAGACACCCAACATTTCCGCCAAAACATTTTCGTTTTCGACATTGTATGTCTGACACTAAAGCAATTCTCATGACAACCCCCTATATATAAGTATGAGAAGCTTGAGAACACTCCAGGACGGAGCGACCTATCATGTCACGTCGAAAATTGACCATGACGACATGGCTCTGCTTGAGCCGCGATTCAAGAAGTTGTTTCTTTCTTTCGTCAAAAGAGCGAAAGAGAAGTTTCATTTCCGCTTGTGGGATTTCTGCGTTATGGGAAACCACATCCATTTTTTGATAAAGCCGGGTGAAGGCGGCAATCTGTCAAAGATAATGCAATGGATAAAATGCAACTTCGCCAAAGCGTGGAACAAGATGAACGGGCGCAGGGGGCATGTGTGGGGGGAGCGATTCTATTCACGCATAATCAACGG
>JAISCC010000032.1 GCA_031265845.1 Treponema sp. | reverse complement strand
CGGGAAAGCATCGGCTTCCATCGGCCGCAGCGCCGCCGCGTCACCGACGTCCGGCAGCTCGTCCATGTACTATCCGTCCGGCGGGAAAGAATCGGCGTCCAGAGGCGGAAGCGCCGCCGCCGCGTCATCGAAGTCCGGCAGCTCGTCCATGTTCAAATCGTCCGGCGGGAAAGAATCGGCGTCCAAAGGCGGAAGCGGCGCCGCCGCGTCATCGAAGTCCGGCAGTTCGTCCATGTTCAAATCGTCCGGCGAAAAGCCCTCCGCGCCTACAGCGGAGCCGTCGGGCGGGAAAGAATCGGCGTCCAAAGGCGGAAGCGGCGCCGCCATGTCATCGAAGTCCGGCATCTCGTCCATGTTCAAATCATCCGGCGAAAAGCCGGACGAATCCTCAAGCGGCATGCTTTCAGCAATGGATGGAGCGTCAGGCGCATCCGCGTTGTCAAACAAATCGTCAAATAAAAAACCATCGGCGGACGCGGAGGAATTGGATTCATCCGCGTCAAACAGATCGTCAAGATTAAAAACAGTATCTCCTGCGGCTTCAGCGCCCTCTGTAGGCTTCAGCGGCGCGGGATCGTCATCAAACAAAGCGTCAAGATCAAAATCTGGCGCCGCGTCAAGCGCTTTAAGATACTCCGCTGTATCACTAGCATCGTCTGCGGCATTTTCACGTTGCGTAGGTATATTCCCGGCAGGAGAAGATGGCTTTCTGTCGTCAGGCAGATCAAGGTCAGCAAAAGAAATGCCTTTTGAAGCCAAATCCTCCGCTTCTTTTCCTATGCTACGAAACAAACCTCTGAATTTATTGAGATTATCTAATGACGGCACGTTATTCCCTTGAACAAATTTGGTTAATCCATCTCCCTGAAATGGCTGCCGAAGGAATCTTCACAAAGTTTGCCCCGGCTTGCCGAATTTACATTTCGGCTTCTTGAATATATTGCAATATTATCCGATAATTGTAAAGAACCATGAAAGCAAAATCAAAAGCAATCTTTATAATGCTTCTTCCTCTTATTATCGGCACAATTGGCGCACTTGATACAGCGTCATATCAATTTATAAACCATTTGGTAAATTTGGAAAATTCCGGCGCTCCTGAAGTGATGGATGACGGCATCCTGTTTACGGCTCCCGCGACTTATAAGAAAGTGGGCATAGCGTTTGCCCACGAGGGTTTTTCCAAAATTTACTGGTTTCAGAAACTCCTGATTCCCGATGACGCGCCGAATCCCCAGCCTGAATCCGACAGCAAGCAGGCGCCGCCCGTAGTTTACAAGGATTCGGGAATTCTATTCTATACGTATACGGTGCCGGAAGGAGTTGAATCGGTGGAATACCGGTTGATTATCAATGGATTGTGGACTACGGATCCCTTGAATCCCAATCAACGGATTGATGAATCCGGTTTAGCCCGCTCTATCGCGCCTACACCGAAGGTTCCAAGACCTCTTGCCCTACAGAACGCATTGTCTGGCGCGGTAACGTTCAGGTTTGACGCTTTTCCACGCGAGACGATCTATGTGGCGGGTAGTTTCAACAACTGGGATCCCTTCATGTATGAGATGAAAGAAAAAGAACCGGGACATTACGAACTGACCCTGAGCCTTCCGCCGGGAACGTACCAATACGTCTTTTTCTACCGGGGCGAACGCCACCTCGATCAGAACAACCCCACGAGAATGTACCGTGACGGGCGCCCCGCGTCGCAGACGATTGTACAAGGAAAATGAGTGAAAATAATTTCGGGGAATAAAAAGTCCGTGAAAGAAATCGCCGAAATTATCATGCGGGGCAGGCGTGTTCAGACAAAGTGGTCCGCGCTTCCCTACAAGGAGCGGCGCGGGCGCCTCAAAAAAGCCGCGCAATTTCTCGGCTCTCATATTGATGAAGTCACGGAGCTTATTCATAAAGACAACGGCAAAGTAAAACTCGACGCTTTGGCGACCGAAGCGTTGCCCGCTGTAATGGCGCTTTCCTATTATATGAAGCGAGGCGAACGCCTCTGTAAAGACGAACGGCTCCATGGAGGCAGCCTCCTCATGTTCAACAAGAGGAGCCGAATGACGTACAAGCCCTACGGCGTGATCGGCGTCATTTCACCGTGGAACTACCCCTTTGCCATACCGTTTTCTGAGGTGGTCATGGCGTTGCTTGCCGGCAACGCCGTGATCCTCAAAGTCGCTTCCGGCGCCCTGAACGTGGGGCGCGGACTCGCGTCTATTTTCGCCGCCGCCGGACTGCCTGCCGGACTTTTCACCTATGTTGAAATGCCCGGAAAAGAAGCGGGTCCAGCCTTTATTCAGGGCGGCGTTGACAAACTTTTTTTCACCGGTTCCACTGCCGTTGGACGCGAACTCATGGCTTTGGCCGCTCCGCGCCTTCTCCCCCTTGTGCTGGAACTCGGCGGCGCGGACGCGGCTGTTATTCGGGCGGACGCTGATGTGGAAAAGGCTGTCAACGGCATAGTGTGGGCGGGATTTTCCAACGCGGGGCAATCCTGCGGCGGCGTACAGCGGGTGTTCGTCCATGCCGCTATACATGAACAGTTCCTGAAAAAGCTCTCTTCGGCGACGGAAAAGCTCCGGCTCGGCGACAGCCGCAACGACAGCCAGACCGAAGGCGACAACGAAAACAACGGCGTGGAGTATGACATCGGTCCTATGTTCAACCTCAAACAGAAACAGGCGGTCGCCAAACAGGTCGCGGACTGTCTGAAAATGGGCGCGACTGTGGCCGCAAAAAGCTCAGGCGATCTTAACGATGACAGCCTTCTTGCGCCCGCGATTGTACTGGTCAATGCGCGGAGCGATATGCCCATTATGAAGGAAGAAGTTTTTGGGCCTGTCATTGCCGTTGTTCCGGTCAGCGGCGATGAGGAGGCGGTCAAATTGGCGAATGCGTCGCCGTACGGGCTTGCCGGTTCTGTGTGGTCGCGCAACCGAAGGCTTGCGAGAAAACTCGCCGCGCGCATCAACGCCGGCGCGGTGATGATAAACGATCACCTGATGTCTCACGGACTTGCCGAGACGCCGTGGGGCGGGTTTGGGGATTCAGGGCTTGGACGCACCCACGCGGAGTTGGGGTTCCGCGAGATGCTCAAGGCGCAGGTCGTTGTTGACGATGCGTTGCCGTTTGCGAAGCGCAATCTGTGGTGGCAGCCCTATTCGGAAAAAACGTACAAAGGCGTCCGCGCCATTGTGGAACTGCTCGCCGGCGCCGCGTTAGGCAAGCGTATCGCCGCGCTACCAAGCGTGATTAAGATTTTTTTCAGGTATTGGGCGTCCAGTTAGCCGGCGCAACTGGCATAGAGCGCGGCGCAACTGCCGGCGCGTATATCCATGTAAGTTCATGTTTGTTATGATGAAGGTGCGTCACCCTGCTTCCCGGAATCGCGGCGAATCGCCGTGTGGTCTCAAAGTCAGGTTCGCCCTGCATTTTTATCGTGCAAACAAAATTGTCGCACAACCCTGACGCCAGCCATTTCTCAACCCATTCATATAAACGCGGAGGATAGCAGATCACATCGCAACACAACCAGTCAATGCGGCCTATGTCTTCGGGTTTCAACGTAAAAGCGTCATGCTTTATAAACGAGACGTTCGGCAGGGCGAGCAACGCGTCGTCAATGGACGCGCGGTCAACCGCCGCAACCGTCGCGCCCAATGTCGCAAGCGCCCATGTCCAGCCGCCCGGGCTCGCGCCCGCGTCAAGACAACGATCATGCTTGCCGGGCGTTGCGCCGGTCAGGGCAAACGCCTCCCATAATTTTAGATAAGCGCGGCTCGGCGGATGCAATTTGTCTTCTTCAAATTCGAGCGTCCCATTGGGAAAAGGGCTTGAGCAACGGGGAGATGCGAGCAAGGTGTGCGCGTCAAGCAACGTCCACGCGCCCATAGGCGAATCCGGCGCCCGACACGGGAAGGGGCGGCGTTTTGCGGATAGCGGCGGCAGCTTTTCCGTGATGAGCGCGCCGCGCCGGTATTGGGTGAACAAGGCCGCCGCCCAATTCCGCTGCATGTCGCGCAGGATGGACGCGGCCTCGGAAATGGACGCAAAAACCGCCCGAAACGGCTCAAGCCAGCAATTTTGGAACCAGAAAATCGTATTGCGCGGAACATTTGGCGAAGCGCCGTTCGGGATGAATGGCGGCGTTTCTGAAAGATAAAACGGCCCCGCCCGTTGCGGCGCACAGCCCGCCCCGCCCCCGGACAATTCTTGTAAAAGATGGGATTCAAATCCGGGAACAGGCTGATACACCCACCTCTTGACCGGCGAGACCATTACACGGTGGAAGAACGCCACGCAAGGTAGTCGACGTACCGCTGAAATTCCTTTTTAGCCGGAGAAGCCGCTATCATAAAGCCCGCTTCGTACGAATCTCCATTCGTTTTTATCCACCGGGCTTCACCATGGACTTCAAATTTGCTTATTTTGGAGATTGCTTCTGGGGTCACCTCAATGGTGTATATGGCGCCCTCGGTTAATTCAATACAAACGGTCGACTCAATCTTGCAACCGGTTATATTCAGATCTTTCAAAAGGGCGTCCTCTTCAAAGATTCCGGGAAGGCGCACTCGCGCTATGGTTCTGTACCGTATGTTTTTTCTTTGCTCAAACATGTCATTATTGTGCGTTATTTATGAATGTCCCGTCAAGGGGGGAGATGCAAAAGAAACGGAAACGAATGAAGCCGTGCTCCGCAGAATGCGCGAAACGGCGAGGCGTCAATCCTCGTCGCGAAAAAATTAAATTTTTTCAAAACCATCTTGACAAAGATTCTTTTATTTGGTAGATTAATACATACTATTTACATAGTATTTATATGTATTATATCAGAGCCTTTCTTAAAACTACGTTTTGGGAAAAGCTCGTCATTCAGTTCTACCGGAGGTTGTCATTATGACGGACGGCAACATAAAAACGAAAGCGGCGCATTCAGCGTGGACTGGACGGCGTACATGGCGCCTTTTTCTCCCTGTTTTGGCGCTTGCAATAGTATTGGCGGTACATATACTGCTTCCCGCATACCAAGGCTACCGGGTGAAGATTCTGCCGTATTTCACGAGGCTTTTGTACCTACTCATCGGCGGTTTTACCGTTTGGGCGGTTGTGGCTGTTTTTAATCAAAAAGCGCGGGAAAAGTTGCTTTTTAAAGGCTCTTTTCTATCGGTTGGATTTCTGTTTTTGGGATTATACAACCTGATAAGCCAGAAATTCAACCTTCTTCCCAGCCTCTATTTTCCGGCGCCTGAACGGATTATCGGCGTGTTTGTGGAAGATTGGTTTTTTTTGTTGCGGTGCCTGGTGTATTCCATGCGACTGCTGTTGGGAGGCTTTTTCCTCGGCGCCGTTCTGGGAGTGTTCACCGGTACGCTCATAGGCTGGAGTCAGCGGTTTAACTATTGGATCATGCCGTTCATCCGTATTGTGGGTCCTATCCCGTCAACTGCGTGGATTCCCATCGCCTTGGTCATTTTCATGAAGCCGACCAGCGCGAGTTTGTTTCTCATCGCGTTAGGCGTCTGGTTTCCCACGACAGTGCTTGCCAGTTCCGGGATTATGAACGTGCATAAAAACTACTATGAGGTTTCCAGCACCTTGGGCGCAAACACGTTGCGGAACATCTTTTCCGTGGCGCTTCCCGGCGCCATGCCGAATATTTTTACCGGTCTTTTTAACGGTACATCCTCATGCTTTCTTACGCTTATGGCCGCAGAAATGATCGGATGCAAATTCGGCATCGGATGGTACATCAACTGGCAGCGGGAGACCTTGTCCTACGCCAACGTGTATGCGGCGCTTATTGTGATCGCCGTCACGTTTTCATTTCTCATCGGTCTGCAATTCAAAATCCGCAATCATGTTTTGAGTTGGCAGAAGGGGACAATCAGATGGTGAATGGAGGGGCGGCATTGGAAAAGCGGGGGTTGATAGCAATACAGAATGTCCGCAAGAGTTTTCCGCAGGGGGAAAATGGAGATCTGCTGGTATTGAACGATGTGGATTTACGCTTTGAACCCGGGGAATTCATCTCGCTTATCGGGCCTTCGGGATGCGGCAAATCAACCTTGCTCAGGATTATCGCGGGATTGGCGCAGGCGGACAGCGGCGTTGTAACGCTGGATGGAGAGCGGATTACACAACCCGGTTTTGAGCGGGGATTGGTCTTTCAGGATCCCACCCTGTTCCCGTGGATGACCATCTATGAAAACATCGCGTATGGTTTGCGCTCACGCGGCGTTTATAAAGAGGAAAAACGCGCTATTCCTGATTTCTTCAAACTAGTGGGACTGGAGGGATTCGAGAAATCCTACCCTCATCATCTTTCCGGCGGCATGGCGCAAAGAGCGGCGCTGGCGCGGGCGTTGGCAAACCACCCAAAGGTTTTGCTTTTGGATGAGCCGCTGGGAGCGTTGGACGCCTTTACCCGGATGAATATGCAGGATGAAATCCTGAAAATCTGGAAAGAACAGCGCATGACTATGGTGATGGTTACCCATGATGTTGATGAAGCCATCTATATGGCTGAACGGATTGTGGTGATGTCAGCCCGTCCCGCCAAAATCGAAAACGTCATTACGGTGGGAATTGGGCGTCCCAGGCGGCGCGATGATCCGGAATTTTTGGAACTGCGCGCAAAAATATTGAGGATTCTGCATTTTGCCGGAACCCGCGTGGAACTGGAATATCACCTGTAGGCGGAGGGCGCATTCTCAATAGAAGGAGTGAAATGTGACTATACGGCAAAAAGCATTGCGATCACCGGCGTTCTCTCGGAATTCGACGCCGCAATATGCGTAAAATCCCGAATCAGCCCTAGAGTAGATGTACGCAACCGACGCTTGCGGCGCGGATTGCGGCTTTTGTCCATACATGAAATAGGGTTAGCGCTTTCCTCATAGGAAAAAAACAGGAGCCGTTGGCTCCTCAATAGTAATGTTCTTCATGGAAGGAGTGAAAAAATGAAGAAAATCGTTATAACAGCGTTGGCGTTTTGCCTCGCGAGTTCTTTCGTGTTTGCCCGCGGCAACAATGACGCGGCGTCCGCCGGCGAGGACTATGTCCTTAAAATCGGCTACCCGGTTGAGGGCGGGCTTTGTGAAGCGCCGTTCTATATCGCAATAGCCAAAGGGTTTTATGAATCCGAGGGGCTCAAGTACGAGTGGGTCAATCTGGAGCCGGGAACCGCGATGAACCTGTTGACCACCGGACAAATCGACGTAACCAACAACCTTTTGGCTACGCTGATTCAGCCCATCGCCAATGGGCTGGATGTGAAGATACCGCTTGCCCTGCACACCGGTTGTGTCAAGACCTTGGTGCGTCCTGACTCGTCCATTCAAACGCCGGCGGACTTTGCTCCGTCAAACGGCGTTAAAAAGAAGATCGGCGTACCGAGCCTCAACTCAAGTTCCAAAGTGATTCCCTCGCGTGTGCTTGCGGCTGAAGGCTTGAAAGTGGACGGAGACGGCGCGGATATAGAATGGATCATTTATCCCAGCGCAGAGCTTCCCTTGGCGTTGGAACGCGGTCTGGTTGACGCCATAGGTTCGGGAGATCCTACGGCCACAATCATTGAGAACGAAGGCAAAGCCCGGGTGGTCATCAACAACGCCACGGGTCATGGCTTGGAAAATGAATTTTGCTGCGTGACTCCATTCCGCTCGGCGACCATCGCCGCCCATCCGGAAGCGGCGGCAAAGTTCCTCCGCGCCATCCAGAAAGCGGCGAAGTGGGTGCAGGAAAACCCGGAAGAGACCACGAGAATTTTGGCGGAGAAGAAATACATCGCAGGCGAGCCTGCCGTCAACGCCCAGGTTCTCAAGACGTACAACTACAAGGCTTCGGTAAGTCAGGCTCGCGTCGCTATTGAACGCAATGCGCGCGAGTTGCAACAGATTGGTCTGGTCAAGGCTGATGTTGATGTGAATGCGTTGGTCTCAAATACGTTCTTTGCAGTTCCGGGCGTGCCGGACTCGCTGTTCTAACATGGCGTTCGCCCCGCCCTGAAAAGGCGGGGCGGTTTGTTCCACGCAGTGCAAGCGCAACGCAACGCCTCCGTTGCGTTGCGCACAAAGCGGCGGCGTATTAAACCCACTGCGAATGGCGGACGTACGCAACTTCGTCTACAAGAAGCTGACTAAATGCGATGTTCTCCTTGCAACCTTTCCTTTCAGTTTTTCCGCACGGTAAAGCGTTGAATAGCCTCGTCCAAAGCGTCTAGCCCCTTCCTATTCTCCTCCACTGAAGTATTGGCTTGCTGGGAGGCGGCAAAGACCAGTTCCGTACTCCTCGCCACCTCGCGCACCCGCCCCTGGATGATTTCGCTTATATCCGACAGCTTCGCCGACATGCGCCGGGAGATGTCCGCCTCTGTTTTGATGTTCTCCGACTCGGTCTTCACCTGTCCGGTTATCGTTTGTATCTGTTTAAGACGCTCCAATACCTGATGAGAACGGGACGCTTGTTCCTCTACCGTGCGCTTCACCTGTTCAACCACAACATTACTCTCCAGAATCAAGCCGTTGGTTTGAGCGTACGCCTCTTCTATACGGCCGGATAAGGCGGTGATATCGGCGATACGCTGTTGAATTTGGGACAAGGCGCCGCTTGAACCTTTGGCTTGAGTCGTGGAGGTCTCCGCCAGCTTGCGTATCTCTCCAGCGACAACCGCAAAGCCCTTGCCCGCTTCTCCGGCGTGAGACGCCTCAATAGCCGCATTCATAGCTAAAAGGTTGGTCTGCCCTGCTACATCATCAATGATCTTGTTCATCTGCGCCAAGTTGTCAGAGTCCGCCGCAATCTGGTGAACCGTATTGGTAGAGTGGGCGATATGTTCATGTTCGAACTTAGAGCTATCCATAAGATGCTGAATCCTTCCGTTTAACGCGCAGATCTGGGTTTTCATGTCCTGGTTATAAGCTATCATAGCTTCTATGTCTGATGAGGAAGAACGTATCTGGACGGACTGTTCCTGAATCAGACTGTTAAGGGCGATAATTTTGTCGTCAATCTGGGCTACAGTCTTGTCCACCATGCCGGCTTCTTCTTTGACACGCTGGTCAACATCGTGAATGGCTTCCACAATGTCCCCGGCAGCCGCAGACGACCGGTCTATCACCTGCTTGAGTTCGCGCTCTTTGCTCCGCATCCGCTCAAAGGAAATAGCGATATTGTTAATGAGCTGTGAGATATGCTCATTGATGGCGTTAAAGCCCGCCGCAAGGCCGGACGCTTCGGCAGTTCCGTAATCAGGAACCACGCCGGAAAAGTCCCCCTCCGCCAGCACCGCGGCATAGGACTGGAGGCGGCGCAAAGGCTTGAGGATGATCCGCGTGCATACCAAAGAGGACAGGGCGGCGATGGTAGAAAGCGCGACGCTGATAAGGAGGATAAGGATGATCATCCGGTTGGTGTCGGCGAAGACTCTGTTCGCCGGTATGATTGAAACCAGATGCCAATTCGTCTCGGGTATGAAAGAAGAGGCGATGAACACCTTCGCATCCAGCGCGGAGAAGGACTCCGGGGACAAAACCGAATCGCGGTAGCGTTCCAGCCCCAGTTCTCTAAAGAAGTCTTTTTGCATCACCGCGCTTTCATCAGGATTGGTGATGAACAGTCCATCCCCGGCAATCAAAAAGCTTTGCTGCTCCGCCATAAACGCATTGGCGTTGACGATGCTTCCCAAGAAGTTTGCGGTAATCTCTTCTGAAACAATCCCTATGTCATGTCCGTTGGCGTCAAACATGGTCTTGGACATTGCCAGCACCAGGCTGCCCGTGGCAGGGTCAATGTAAGGATCGGTGAAAGCGACATTCCCCTGAGATTGCTTGGCAAGGGTAAACCATGGGCGCTGGGTGTTGTCCCAATCTGCGGGAGGCGTCCATTCGGGGGCGAACACCGCATAGCCTCCCGGATCGGTCCAGAGGACATTGCTGGTATAATAGAGAAAGGATACATCCGGCAACGTAGCCGCACTTTGCTCCAGGTACCGGTGCATATCATAGTCTGATGGGGGTCCCGCCTGTAAAAGAGAAGCGACTCCCACCGCAGTGGTGTGCAAGAGTCCGATATACTGATCCAGCATACCCGTAACCCCCTCGTGGACGCGGGGGATGTTTTCATGGGTTATCGCTTCAATGTGCGTGGAGGACATCCCGCGCAGGCTCATAAACGAGACTGCCGATAACATCAGGGTGATCAAGACGATGGCGCCTACACAAACAGCGGTAAACAGAATTGCGAATGACGGTTTCTTACATTTCATTATAAGCTCCTAAAGGCGGAACATATCCCTGCACAAACTCCAGCAGGGGATAAATATATTTTAGCATATTCATCTCTTTTAATAAATAGTTATGTACGAAAAGACGCCGATACATACCGGCGTCTGTCTTTATTTGAACCGCAAAGGGCGCATCGCTTATAATATCCCGGGGGATTCTTCAGATACACCCCCTTTATGACTAAAATGGGCGCGTATGTTAAGCCAGCATGACCCCGCGCTTACCGTAGAGGGAAGCGGGGCGATCACTTCCCCCAGGCTATTCTTGATGAGCTTATGGCTCGCCTTGAACTGTCTCTCTCATTGAAACAATACATGCCGCAGGAAGCGTCTTCTCCCGCCGCCTCTATCTTATCCCCGCTGATAATCATCCTTCATCCGGCGATAAGGCGCAGCCTGTTTTAAAACCAGGCTGCGCCAGTCTCTTTTCCGCCGCGAGCGTCAGGAAAGCGTCATCTTTTTTCCTTAAATTTTTCTTTTTCCTTGATTATTTTTTCATCAAGGACATCAAGCATTTTATCAATGGCGGCATGGAGATCAAAATCTGTTTCTTTCACATGAACCGATAAACCCCAGCGAAAATTAATCGTAGCTTCGGCTGAAAACTCTTTCTCGTGAGTCATGGTGATAAGCAGATCGATGATCATGTTCTCCGCGTTGTGAATGCGGGAGAGCTTTTTTTCAACATACTCTCTCGTGTCATCTCTTAGCGTGAAGTGAATGGCTTTAATTTCTGTATTCATAGGTGCCTCCAGGAAAAATATATTAAGCCCTTACGGGCTGAATCCCAATAGCGATACATAGCGCCGCGCAGAGCGCCGCACTCTGTGCGCTTCTATCTGGCAAACGACGAGCCCATATCCAGTTCCTGCCGGTATTTCGCCACCGTACGGCGCGCCACTGCGACGCCTTGTTCGCTGAGCTTGTCCGCTATGCGCTGATCCGAAAGGCGCCCCTTGTCGTTTATGATGATTTCCCTGATCTTCGCTTTTACACTTTCCTTGGAAAACGGCGAAGCCTCCGCGCCGTAGCGGTTTATGGCGTTGGTGAAGAAGCGCTTTATGCTGAATATCCCCCATTCGGTCTGCATGTACTTCCCGTTTGCTATGCGGGACACGGTGGATTCGTGGATGTCAAGCTCATTGGCTATGGTCTGCTGGGTCAGGGGCGCGAGATTGCCCGGCCCCTTCTCAAAGAATCGCATCTGATAGTTGACGATTGCCCTTGAAACGTTCAGCAGGGTCTGATTCCGCTCCTTGACGGCGTTGATAAACCACAACGCTTCCCTGACGCTTTCCTTTGCAAAACGCCGCGCCTTCTTGTCTGACTTTTCTTCAGCTATTTTCGTAAAGAAATGACTGACGCCAAGCGCCGGAATTTCCTCGTCATTCAGGATGATGATGAATTCCCCTTCTTTTTTGACGACTTTTACATCGGGAACGGCAAAACGGACGTTCTTTGATGAAAAGATGCGTCCGGGAAAGGGGTTTAATTCCTTGATGCAGGTGAAAAACGAGCGAACTTCATCTTCCGCGCGGTTTATTTTCTTCGCTACAGCGGCAAATTTCCCTTTTTGCAACAAGTCAAGATAATCAAGCGCTTCTTCCGCGCCTTCCGGCGCGTCGGGCAGAAGCCGTATTTGCGTACGCAGAGATTCTTGGTAGTTCGCGGTACAGACGCCGGCGGGATCAAGCGATTGCACAATATGCATGGCGTTTTGAATGCGGCCGTTTTCTTCGCCTCTAAGCAACTCGTCCACGCTCACCAGATGAAAGCCGTTTTCGTCAAGGTTCTGGATGAGCGTTTCGCACAAGGAACGGGTCTTTTCGTCCAACGGCTCAACCTGCAACTGCCACAGCAGATGCTCTTGCAGGCTTTCCGGTCTGGCAAGCGCGTTTTCAATAAATTTGAACTGCCGGTCGGACGCTTCTTCGCCGTCTTCATAGATAAAACCAGGATCGGAAGTCGCCTCAAAGTATGCGTCTTCTTCACGCTCAGGCGGCGCGTCTTCAAAAGAAACGTCGGGCGGCTCCTCCTGAACCTCAAGAGCCGGATTCCGTTCAAGCTCTTCCGCTATCCTTTCCTTCAGCTCAAGCGCCGGAACTTCCATAAGGCTGATCGCCGCAACTAGTTGTGTGGTAAGCCGCAAGTCTTGCCGCTGGCTCATGGTCTGGGCTAACACGGAAGAACCTCCTTTACTATTTTATAGTACAATCCTTTTATGGCGTTTTGTCAAGGAAAAAGTACCGGCTGTTTTATAAAATCGCATGTCCCGCAGTTTCAGCCTCCGCATAGAGCGCCTCTTGTAACACCGCCTTTATTACCGCGACGGGAACGGCGTTTCCCGCCTGTTTTCTTGTTTGGCTGTCGGAGCATACAATTTTAAATGAGTCGGGAAACCCTTGCAGGCGCAGCATCTCGCGGGGAGTCAGCCGGCGCGTTCCATTTACAAGCAAGTAGTTGTATGAGGCTCCGGCGCGTAAAGCGCATGAATACGGATAGCTTGCTATGTTGCCGCCCTTGTTTTCGTGCCAAATGCCCGGAGAATAAGCGCTGGCGTGTTTCGCCTTTCTTTTTCTGACAATTTCATCGCTCGCAAAATATTTGGCGTCAACAGCGTCTTCTTTTTCCAGAACATCTTCCAGCCTTCCCTGAATTCCTGGATTGGGAAAAGAGAAATCAACAGATGCATTCAGAAATCCGACAATAATAATCCGCTCCCGTTTTTGCGGAAGTCCGAAATTCAGCGCGTTCAATATTTCATTATACACCTTATATCCCAAGCCTTCCAATGCGTCCAGAATAACTTTTAATGTGTGCCCTTTGTCGTGCGTTTTTAATTGTTTTACATTTTCCAGGACGAATAGTTTCGGCTTCTTTTCTTGTAATATTCTGGCGATTTCAAAAAACAATGTTCCGCGCATGTCATCAAAACCTAATTTTTTCCCAATAATGCTAAACGGCTGGCATGGGAATCCCGCCAGCAAAACGTCGTGAACGGGAATGTCCCTCGCGTCAATTTTCGTTATGTCGCCGTGAGGAGCCATGTTGTAATTTTCCGTATAGGCGCGTTTCGCTTCGGCGTCTATTTCGCTTGCGAAAACACATTCCCCGCCAAGGGCGTCCGCCGCTTGGTGAAAGCCGCCTATGCCGGCGAACAAATCAATGTACGTGAATTTCATCGCTCGCCCGTGTACAGTGATTCCGAAGCATTTGAATGTGTATATGTTCTTGCATAATGGCTTCTTGTAATGAAGATGCGTTCATTATATCCGATATAATTGTATTTTGGCAAGGCTTGCGATTGCATTATAAAAAATCTTACCCCCACAGACTCAGCCGATGGAGGGATCGGAGGGCGGCATGAGATTTGCGATGAAAGAAAAACAGGCTTTGACCCGGAATATGCTCCCCGGTACCGACAGGCTTTGACCCTGAAAGAAAAAACAGGAATTCTTGACAAGTATATCCGGTTAACCGAGTATCACCGGAAGTATGCCATCCTCTCTTCGATATTGAGAGCGATAACGGCTCCGAGTTTATCAACCGAACTCTCCTCTCATGGTACGATTATGCTTTTCCGTTCCTTCACTATCGACCGCTCCCCCTGTATCCTGACCTGTTTCACCGACAGCCCCTGCTCATTATAGGTCGTGCTAAACGCCGATTCGGACATCGGCGCCTCATGCCGCCGCCGCCGGCTTTCCTTCGTACACCGGCGCGCGCATCCCTTGCGCGCATCCCGGTTGTCAAAGACTCCCCTCCCCTGCTTATAAAATGCCGGATGCAACGCCTGCCCCATCGGGCACAGCACGATATTCCGCTCCCCATTGTAACACACACCGTCCGTCTTTATGCCCCGTGACGGCCTTCCCGGGATCCTCTGCGGACGCAAATATCATAATCCGTTCCCGCCCCCATGTTTTCCTCCGCGGCTACAGCCATCAGCTATCTTCTTCTCAATCCGATCCATCAGCTCCCATAGCTTCCCTTCGGCATAATTTCGCTCTTTGCTGTTTACCGCTTTGAACTTGCTCCCGTCTATTGCCAATAATTCTTTGCCGTACAATCCCAGCTTCACGCACAGGTTCACGAATCCCTTGAATACGTTCTTTAACGCCTCCCCGTTCTGCCGCCGGAACTCCGCTATGGTTTTGTGATCCGGACAGAGAGCGCGCAACAACCAGAGCAAATCCAGATTTCGTCCGCTTTCCGTTTCCAGCCGCCACAGAGGATAGTCCCGGCAATCCAGGGGGATGAGCTTTCAAGTCCTCATGCGGGGCCAAACATCCCCGGCTCCTGCCGTCCTGTGGTAATGAGGACGATCCCGGCCGTCAGTTCATATTGCCCGCATAGACGTACCGCAACCGCCGTTTCGCCGCTTCCACCAGCGAAAAAATTGTTTTAACCGGCGTCGGCTGCTTGTCCCGCATCTTAAATCGGGGGAAAAACCGTGTAATGTGAAGGGGAATGTCGCCGGACGCGGACGGAACCGAAGCGAGCCAGCCGGAAAGCTCCTCCATTTCCGCCTCGCCGTCATTCTCGCCGGGTACAATCAGGGTTGTTATTTCAACATGGACGCTTTTTGCGCATGTTTCTATGGTTTTCTTAACCGTTTCAAGTGACCCGCCATGCCTTTGGTAGAATTCGCATGAAAACGCCTTGAGGTCTATGTTCATGGCGTCAACCAGCGGCAACAGAGTCGCCAATGGTTTTTCCAGAATCATGCCGTTTGTCACCAGCACGATCTTCATGCCATGCTTCCTTATCAGAGGGGCGGCGTCAAGAATGTATTCCACGCCGACGCACGGCTCGTTGTAAGTGAAGGCGACGCCGAGGTTTTCGGGGATGGACAACGCGGCTTCAAGCAGTTTTTCAGGAGGCAGAAAGTCCGTGCGGGGCTTCATCTGGGAAATAGCGAAATTCTGGCAAAAAGCGCACGCCATGTTACAGCCGTAACCGCCGGCTGAAAGGATGGCGGAACCCGCGAAAAAACGGTTGAGCGGCTTTTTCTCTATCGGATCAAGGCTGAGAGAGGATATGCGCCCGTAGCTTTCGGCAAACAGAATTCCGCCCGAATTTCTGCGGGCGGAACAAAAACCGGTCTGCCCATCCGGTATCGCGCACAGGCGGGGGCAAAGACCGCATTGCGCCGCTTCGCCATTTTTTTCGTAAAAAAGCGCCTCTTTTCGCATCACAGATGGCGCTCAACTTCAAATCGTTCAAGGGCATACGGCTCATGGGGTTGTATCCCGCCTTTTCGCAAAGCGATGGCAATTTGCTCCTCAACAGAATCCACTCCGTCAAGATTGGGCAGAAGCAAGCCCCGCCTGTTCCCGCAACTCACAATAACGCCGTACTTCACAACGTCAAGGCCGCCGGGATCGCCGATTGATTCGGGCGGAGAAAGGATGTCGACGCTGTATGTGAGCGCTTCCAACTCTTCTTCTTCAACGGGGGGAAAACGCGGATCGCGCGAAACGGCGGATACGCCGTTTTCGATGATTTCCAGCGCTATATTTTTGCGTACGGGCGCTATTGTCCCTATGCAACCACGCAATGCGCCGTCTTTTTTAACAGACACAAACACGCCGGCGCGTTTTTCAAGCATTTCAGCGGGCGTCTCTTTAGGCGGAGCCATGATTTTTCCGGTTTTCACAAAGCGCTCAATGGCGTCAATCGCAAGCCGTACATACGGGTCGCTCGTGTCACGTTTTCGCGCAAGGCGGGCTTTTCGTTCCGCAAGCAGAACCGGCAAAAGGGAAGAGGCGGCGCCGTCGCCTGAAAACGCCGCCGTGAGATAGCCCACGCCGAAGGGACGCTCGTAGCTCAGAACGCGGGCTTGCGTTCGCAATCCGTCCATGAATCCGGCGAGGATCACGAGACTGCGGAAGCCGCACTCGGCGGCGCGTTCACAGAGCGCGGGATCGACCGCCATAAGGCTTTTGAAGTCCGATTTTTCGACGCGCTCTTTCACAAAGGCGTCGTGTTCAGGCCCCTCTTTAGCAAAACCATAAGGTCCATCCGGCTTCAGCTTATGGGACATGTCGCCGCTCGCCACCAATACGACCCGCCGCCCCATCTCGTCCGCCGCTTCCCTGACGCACATGCCGAACCGGTAATGGTCAATCAGGGGCAAGCCGGAAAGCCCAACGCGGATTATCCGCGTTGATGGCGGCAAATTGAGAAAATAGAGCGGAACCATGACGCCATGATCCAATTTGGCGTCCCGCTCGCCGAGCTTTCCCGCGTGTACGCCGGCTTTTTCAGCCGCCGCGCCGATGCGATCTGCCAGCGCATCATCGTACTGCACGGAAAACCGTATCTGCGGGGCGCGGAACGCGCCGAAATCGCCTGTCGCGGATGTTCCGGGTGAAACATGGAAATAATCCGCGTAACAAACGCTGTGCGGTGAAATGACGACGACAGTTTCAGGATTTTCCCGGCGAACTTCTTCCGCAACCTGCGCATACGCATCCCGGGTGGCGGGAATCTCATCGCCCTTTCCCACGCCCGGAACAATCAGCGGAGGATGGGGAACCAAAAAAGCTTTTCGCGTTCTTTTCATACGGGCCGCGCTCCTTTATAAAAAAAGTACTACTACAAATATACGCCCTTGTCAAGTTGAAGGCGGCGCAGGCGCCAGCGGCTCCACTTGACAAAGTTATAAAAACAGCTAGACTGAAACGCATTGAAAGAGGTGTACTTATGAAACAACGATCAATGTTATTCATAGTGTTGTCAGGTTTAATTACAGGAGTTATTGGTTTCATAGCATCCTTGTTCATATCCCATGTTCCGGTTGTCATCGTCTGCGTCGTAGGGGCGTCAACCGCGTTCAATATAAGCTGGCGTCTCATTTTCGACCGGAGAGCGGAAGACCAGTTGCGACTAATCGGAAATAAATCGGCGGAAAAAGAAAAAGGCTGGAGCCATGCGTTGCGGTTTTTGTCCAACATCAGAAAAAACTCGCATGAATTAAACAGACATGTTTCAGAATCCCTTGACATCGCCATTATCACCAGCGGACAAATTGGGGAAAATATACGATCCGTTGAAAAAAAGACGCATGGACTTCACGAAAAAATAAGCGACGCGTCCTCGGCGTCAGAGGAAATCACGGCGACCATCAATCATTGCGTCATGGAAATGAGAAAGAACGAGCAGTCCGTGGCTCAAACAGGGGCGGCGATAGAAGAAATAAACGCCAATGTCCGCAGTGTGGCGAATATTACCCAACAAAAAACAATAGCTCTGAAAAACCTCAAGCAAGTCATAGAATCCGGCGCCCAGAAGATTGGCCATACCGGGCGGTCAATAGCGGAAATGACAACGCTGGTTAAAGAGATTTCCGGCGTGGCGCAAGTGATTAACGGCATTGCGGCGCAGACAAACCTTCTGTCAATGAACGCCGCTATTGAGGCGGCTCACGCGGGAGACGCGGGAAAAGGGTTTGCCGTAGTCGCGGACGAGGTGCGGACGCTGGCGGGAAGCTCCTCAATAAACTCAAAATCAATAGCTGATTCCATTAAAAATATTGTCAGCAAAATAGATGAGGCGAAAAGAGCGAGCATGACCGCCGGGGAAACATTCGCAAACATACAAAATGAAACAAACGCTTTTGTGGACGCTTTTGATGAAATATCCCACGCGACATCGGAATTGTCGGCGGGCATGGATCAAATATTGCAAGCTGTCCACGATATTAAAGAATTTTCCGCGCAAATAGCTGGCGGCAGCAAAGAAATGGCGGACGGCTCTTGCGACATTGACGCGGCGCTGCGGAAAATGAAAGACTATTCACATGAAATACTGAACGATATGGGATATATCGCTCAAGAATCCCGTAATTTGACCGGCTCGCAAAGCGGCATAAGCCAATACGCCGTTGACAATAATAAAACCATGGGGGCGTTATACAAGGAATTGGAGGCGGACGGACTCATAGAAAAAGACGGGAAGGCGTTTGATTATGAGTTGATTGTATTAATGCACCGGAACTGGCTCGCCCAACTGCGGGCTTTTATTGACGAGCGAAAAGAAGACCTTGTTGTCACTGAAAAGGACTATTTGAATTGCGATCTTGGGAAATGGATATATGGAGAGGGAAAACAGCATCAAAACAATGGACATTACCGGAATCTTGAACAGCAACATCAAAAGTTTCATGCTCTCGCCGGAGAAATATATCAGGCGAAGAAAAGCGGCGATACAATAAGAACGGAAGAATTGTATAAATCCCTGATGGATGAATATAAACAAGTTGTTTCATTGTTGGCTGATATGAATAAAACGTTAAATGAAAAAGTGGTGTAAGAGGCGCGCTTCTACAAAAAACTCCCAAACGCCTGGTCGCGCCGTATGAAGACGCATACCGCATAGAATGCGCGCAACAAAGACGCGAAAGACGTAAACGAAAGTAAAAAAATTTTTTAAAAAATTTGCTTTTTCTCAAGAATGGGTCTATCATAACAAATAGGGGGAAATTTCAATGAATACTGTTACTACACATAAACAGAAATTCTGGAGAATCGCCTTGCAATGGGTAATAACTGCGGGGGCGATGTTCGCGTGCAACATTGGGATGGGTGATATTGTAGACCTTGAAGCTCCTACAATTACAATAACATCTCCCACAAATCTAAGTTACGTTGGAAAGAAATTCACCATAACCGGAACCTGTACGGACAATGTGAAAGTTACAGACATAGAAGTTACGCCGATTGCGCAACCAAACGCTGGTTTGAGCTACACTGTTTCCATACAGGGGGAGACGTGGAGCGCGGAGATTGAGCTTGAATCTGAGGGAGAGTACACGTTCCGCATCATCGCCAGCGACCGCAACCGGAACACTTCCGCAAATTCCATAAAACAAATCATGCTGCTTGTGGATTTTGATCCGCCGGTATTTAAAAACATCGAAATCGACCGGGGCGGAGGACACACCGTACCGCTTCTGCCGATGGAAGGCGAGGAAGGTCTGGAAGCGTTGAACGCCGATGAGTACGCCGACATTGACTATTTTCAAAACGAATCGTTTAAAATAAAGGCCGACATGGCTGAGAACATGAGCATACAACAAAAAGCGGCGCTTGAACTCTATGACGAAGAGGGAAACCTTTTTCTTTCAAAACTCCAAACGTCATCCTCTCTCTTCGCGCCGGAATGGGAAATAACGGCGGACGATGTCAACACGGCGGCGGCGGCAAAAAATACAACCATCAATCCTGCGGAAAAACGGTATTTTAAGGTGAAAATAACGTCTACGGATGACGCGGGAAATCAGGCGCAAAACGAATTTTGGCATCTGTGCTGGCATCCTGACGCGGACAAACCCCGCATAACGTCCGCCTTTGAAAGCGACGGCGTCATAATTACGGCGAAAGAGAGCCCGATTCCCGTTTATATATTTGACGACGACAATCTTGACCAGATTTATTATAAGATGTATAGCGAGAGTGAATGGAATGTTCTGGCGGGCGAAAGCGATGACGGCAAACTCGCGTCGCTCGCGAATCTGCTTGCTGGCGGAAGCGCCGTCGATTCTTTTACAACATACTCCGCAAACGGACGGGAAACAACCATGACGGTCATTTCCCCGGCGGAAAACGGAGATTTTCGCATCGCGTTTTTGGCGAAAGACAAGAAAACATCCGGCGGAACGGTTTGGAGCCAAAAGGCGTTTCGATTGACCGTAACCGATGACATCGCGCCGATCATTATGGTGGATGAGCCTGTTGAAAATGAAACGCCTGTTTTGAGGGCGTCTTCCGGCGGCTTGGTCTTTGATATTAAAGGATATTCCATAGACAAAGCCGGTACAACGGCTGTGGCGCTCGCGTACGTTCCAAACGGGAAAAGCGTGGAAGACGCCGAGAACGCGCTTAAAACCGTATCCCCGCACGGGGGGGGGGGGGGGGTATTCTGATCCATCTCTCGTAGACGGCGTTCCAGTTTGGCGGGCTTCATTATCAGATGAAGAAGATCAAACAATAGGCGGTTCGCTTTATAAAAAACGCCTGTTTGAGATCGTTGTCAACGCCGCTGACATTGACAACGCGCCCAGGCGTTTTGTTCTGTACGCGGAAAACGCCACTGGTGGAAAGACATTCAAGAATTTCAATGCGCTTGGAAACACGCAGGGTCCGTCCGTCTCGGTGGATTACAAAGACGCCGCCGGAGTTTGGCGGGATATGGCTGATGTCCATACGCATGACAAGAGCAGGAATTTGGAACTGCGAATAATGGTCGAGCCTACGGTTCCCATAACCGCGATTTCTTTAACGGAAGGCTCCGGGGAAAATGCGAGAACGTTCCAGTTGCAAGACACGGAACAGGCGACCGTCAAAACCGTTGTGGACGGGGCGGTCACATTCGCCAATGACCTGGACGGCGCCAACAGAGTGTACGCCTTCCTTGTGACAGACTCGCTTGGAAACGAGACGCGGGCGCAAAAAACCGTGGTCGTCTCCACTTTGCCGTTCCTTGAAAGAATAACAAGCGATATGTCCAACCGCACATTCGCGGCCGGGGAGAGCGTTACGCTTCAAGCGGTGTTCTCCGCTCCGGTACGAGTGTCCGGCGCGCCGCGTGTCAAGCTTTTCTACAATGACTCCGATTCCACGCCCAAATACGCGGACTACACCAGGGGCGGCGGAAGCGCGGCTCTTGAATTTACGTTTGTCGTGCCGGAAGGGGCGCAATCCAGCAAGCTGCTGACCAAAGGCTCCGACCTGCTGGAAAACGGAAGCTCTATAACCCCGATGGACAGCGGTACGCCAGTATGGCTGCCGGCGCTTGAGTCCAGCAAGCTGTTGCAACATGAGAAAACCTTTGTACTGGACGGAGTCGCGCCGCGCATTGTGAGCGTAAGCGCCGGACAGAGCGTGGAATGGAACAAACAGGGAAGCGTCATTGCCATCAACGCCACGGTTGACAAAAACATCCTGGTGGAAGGCAGCCCAAAGCTTACGCTGTCAACGAGCGGGAATCCGGCGGCTATAGAAGCGTCGTTTGTAAGAATCGCGCAAACAGAAGCGGGCGCGGTTCTTGTGTTCAACTGCGTTATAAACAGCGATTTCACGGCGGCGGGATATTCGCAACCGCAGGATAATTATGTAACGCTGCGCTATGAGGCGATTGCGGGCGCGAATGTTGTAAAGGACATCGCGGGCAACGCCCTGTCCACGCAGCTTGCGAGTGGCGAATTGAAAACCGGCGATGGAAAGACCATAAAGATAGACACGGCCGCGCCCAGCGCGCCTTCTTTGAAAGTGGGAGGCGCCCCGGCCGCCGGCATTTACGGCGCTTCAACCACGTTTACTGTGGACGGCGGAGAAAGCGGCGCGATCATTCAATACACCACTACAAACGGGAGTATATGGGACAATTACACCGGTCAGTTTACGGTCTCTGCGACTTCGGGCGATATTTTCGCGCGGCAGATAGATAGAGCGGGCAACACATCCGCAACCTCAAACCCCAGCAAAATTACGATAGCCGGCGGCGCGCCATTTCTCGCGGCAATCACCAGCGACATTCCCGACGGCACGTATCCCAAAGGCCAGACGCTGACGTTCAAACTCATTTTCACAGGCGGCCTGGTGCATACAGGCGGTGGAACCCATGTGTCCATCACAATCGGAGGAGGAACTAGCGGCGACACCACAGGTCAGGAGGTCAAGGTAACAAGCGTTCCCGCAAACAACGCGGGCACCTTCCTCTATTTTGACTACCTCATTCCCGAAAATGTCATCATGAATCCGGTGAAAATCACGGCTATAGACCTCGGCGGCGTCGAGAGCGGCGGCGGCTTGTCCAATCCCACCTACAACCAAGGCGATGTGACCAAATTCGAAAGACCCGGACTCAAGATACTAGCCAGCGTTCCCGAGATCAAGGGGTACGCGCCTTTAGACAAAACGGGGATTTTAAGCGCAAATGGCAAAATCAAACTCACGTTTGACCGGGAGATGTGGCCCGAAAGCGGAACCATAACGATAGAGCCGAATTACGGAAGCGACACATGGGTCGCGCCCCCTGTTTTGACAAACGAGGCGTTCGAAAAGGTGTTCAACGCGCTTGACACCACTACAAAGTCATACATTATGGAGACATCGACATCCATAGAGCCAAAGCTTGACCCACAAACAGGAAGACCAGTAGGTCCATATCTTAAAACCACGCACGGATTGGATATGACGGGAACCTACGCGACGCCCGACACCACTACAAAGTACGTGTTGCAATTCGACGCGAACCTTACGGGGGATAGCGATGAAGCGAAACACTACAGGACGGCGTTCAAAGCCGCAGGCTACCACAAGCAAGTTATTGACGTTACATCATCGGCTGTTACGGGCGCAGGCACGAAAACCATCACCATCACGCCGCCCGAAGCTCTTCCTGATGGGAGAAACTGGCAGCTTTACATGCCTGCGGGCGCGTTCAGGGACGCGGCGGGCAATCTTTCCGGGGCCATAGCGGGAAGTACAAGCACGGATACATCAAACGCGGTGTATACGTTCTGGTCGGACAAGGTCGCCACACCGGTCATTCGCGTGAACAGGGTGTCTCATAATTCTCCTACTGACAAACCGGCTACACAGGCGAAAGTGCGCATAGATTGCGAAACGCCAGGCGCCAGCATCACGTATAAGACAAGTGAGCCGCTGATAGTAACGGCTGATAAAACCACGCCATACCGCTACGACGATTACGTTCAAACAGGGAATAATCCTGACATTGCTGTTGCAATCCTTCAGGGTATAAATCCGACTACGACATACTCCGCCATAACCATCGGTGACGACAGTCTCTACACAGCCCGCAAGGACTATGTGGCGGCGAAGGCTACGAAACCAGGCTTTACGGATTCGGGTGTAGGGTACGAGGGCGTGTTTAAGAGTCTCATCATATATAGGCTTGACACCACCAAGGCGAACTACTATCAGCAATACTTTAGACTGGAAGGCGCGACCATCTACGGCGCGTCATCGCACATAGCGGGCTTCCCGTTACGAGTCAACGATATGACCGGGAAGTATATCTTGTGGGCGTACGGTGGGAATACGCAAGCGATTACAATTACAGAGAGGAACGGTGAGCAAGATGTAGAGAAACAAAATGTGTCGCATAAAGACTTTATATGGATAAGTTATGAAATAGTGTCTGATTGGTATCAAAGCGGGCTGACCGTAAACGCCCTTAACCTTGCGCCTAACAACCCCAAGTGGGAAACCAAGAAGCATTTCACGCGCACATACGGTACATACGGGTTAAACACGTTATGGGAACAAACTCAACAATAAGGAGAGAAAAATGAACAAATTCAGGCTGATGATGACAGTGACAGTTGGCGTTGCGCTTGCCGCCGCCTTTTTCTCTTGCAAACATGGTCTTGGCGAGGCTATTGATTTGAATGGACCTGTATTGACAATAATTAAACCCGCGTTTATGCAATCGGTGAGCGATTCGGGCATTGAGATTGAAGGCTTTGTACAGGATGATTCGGCTGTGGCGAGCCTTGTCATCAAAATGGAAGGAACCAGCAAAGAATGGCGCAACTTCCACGGCGAATGGCAAGAACGCACTGGAGACGGCGCGTGGAATCCGATGCCGCCGGACAGGGCGGAATGGAACCCCACAGGCGGCGCTACGGACGTGATTCATTTCAAGGTGACGATCAACCCGGACGACCTTCCCGGAGACGGCAACTATACGATTGACATAACCGCGTCTGACTCGAACCGGAACGCGGGCAAGGAATCCATAACCCAGATCATGGTTTCTTATGACGCGCTTCCGCCGGTCGCGCACATTGTTCTGCCGGAACTCGCAAGCGGTCCAGACATTCTTAACGCCCGCCAGCTCAAGGACATAGACGCAATCAGCGGCTTGCTGAACGGAGACCTTGTTATAAGATGGCAGATTGAAGACGACGTTTCCGTTAAAAAACTGCGCGTCGTGTTGTACAGAGAAGACGGCGGCGTGGCGTACGACACCGACACTGACGAAGACGTACAGTCCATTCTTGGATACGGGAGCGAACGCAACGCGCAGCGCAATGGAGAAGTGGCGATTAACGCGGACAAGTTGCCCGCCTCAAGAACAAATCTCAAGGTCAGCACCGTGGTGTGGGACAACGCGGGAAATGAGGACTGGGACGCGCATGGCTGGCTTGTGTACGAACCGGCGGCTGACTTGCCGTGGGTGGAACTCCCCACGGCCCCGGTCATTTCCGCCATCGCGGACTACACCTACTATCCGGGCGGGAGTTTTTCAGCGCAGGCTTTTGACGATGACAGCGTCGCCATTGTGGAGACGTTTATATACGCCGCAAACCCGCTCGACAGCCACAATTTCCCCAATGACCCGACCCTGCATATCACGCTTTCCAACTCGCGGGATTCCCGATCTTTCAACTGGAAAATCCCGGCGCTTCCAAGCGACACGGGAAACTACAAAATCGCGGCGGTCGCAACGGATAAAAACGGGCGGCAAGGCGATGAGGCGGTTGGTTATTTCAACATTGTCGACATATCGAATCCAAATGTAACGGTCTCGTCATTGAGCGATTCGTCGCCCCTGTTCGGGGACGCCGCCGGAAATTTCACCATAGCGGGCGTGGCGGACGATGACGCGGACCCGGTGGAATTGAAAATGGCGTGGATCAAGCCGTCGTCTCAAGCGACGTCCCAGCTTTCCTACATGAGCAGCGCCTATTCCGGGTGGGACGCGGCGAGTGGGAGCGTTGATTCCGAAGGAAACCGCATCTATGATCTGCCGCTCGACGCGGCGATCCCCAATGGAAGCGGGCGCATGGCGAGAAATTTCTCGAAACCATTCAATTTGTTCACGGATCTTGGCATAAGCGTCGCGACGCCGCTCAAGAATCAGACGTTCATATTCCGCGTAAAAGACAACAGCGGCAAATATCTGGTAAAATCATGGACCGCGCCGGGCGACAGTACGCCTCCCTCGCTCTCAATAGAGAAGGCGCATGTATACGACAGCGCCGGATCCGAAAAAGCGGGCTCGCCTTACACCATTGACAGCAACCTCATCCTGAACGCCTTTGAAAGCGGAGACAAGGTGGCTGTCGAAGGCAAGTGGAGCGATGATTCCACAGACGTTTGGGCGGACAAGACAAAAATGGGCGCGTTCACCGTCAAATGGAATGGCGCGGCGCTTCCAACCAACGCTTCTTCTTTACATGCGGACGGCGTGTGGATAACAGAAAAGGCGGACGCTTTGTCAGGCGCGATTGCCGTTGTAACCGCGCAACTTCAGGACCTGACCGGAAACGCGGCGTCTGCGGCGGCTAATTTCATGGTTACCACAAGCCAGGCGCAACTGCTCCGCATTTCAAGCGACAAGCCGGACGGCGTGTACAACACGGGCGATATAGCGATATACCTTGAGTTCAACCAGCCGGTCGCGCTTTCAGGCTCTCCGGTTCTTTCTCTCAACAACGGGCAAACCGCGTCTTACAGCGGAACAAGCGATAATAAGAAATTCTATTTCACGTGGACGATTCCGGCCGATCACAGCGGGGACACGACAGCCTATGACGGGGGTCTGCTTGACGCAACCGCCATGAACGGCGGGCAATTCGCCTACAATGGCGCGCCGGTTGAAGTGAAACGTACGAATTCAAACGCGCTTAACGCCTCAAAACGCATCAAAATAGACACGGTGAAACCGTCTCTCACCTCCCTCACCGCGATCACCGGCGCGGGGCATTACAACGCGGGCAACGAAATATACCTGAAAGCTGTGTTCAGCGAAGACATTGAGGTCGCCGGATCCCCTTCCCTCTCTTTGAACAGCGGCGCAAGCGCGAAAGCCGCGTATGAGAGAGCTATGGGATCGAACTCTCTCATGTTCAAGTACACCGTCTCCAATGGAGAGAACGCTTCGGCGCTGGCTATAACCGCCTTTTCCCTCAACGGCGCCATTACGGACAAGGGCGGAAATGCCTTTGACGCGGCGATCCCAAACAACGGCGCGTTGGATAAGACGCTGGCAATCGACACGGCCAAACCCGCGCCTCCTTCCCTCGCCGGCAGCGCCAGCGAGGGCGGCACGCACACCACGCCGCCGTCTTTCACCCTGACAGGCGGCGAGCCGGACGCGGTTGTGGAGTACTCCATTGACAACGGCGCGAGCTGGGCCGCGCATACGGGGGCCGTAACGCTTAATTACAACGGGGTGTTTAACATAACCGCGCGTCAGACGGACAAAGCCGGCAACGCCTCCGACAAAGCTCCATCTGTCGCCGTTACGATTGATCTGGGCGACATGCTTCCGCTTTTCAGCAACATAACGACGAACACGGTTTCCGGAAATTACACAACCAACCAGCAGATAGAGATTTATTTAAATCTCACCAGAAATATAGGCGGGGTAAATGGCAAGCCGTACATCACGGTGGACGCGCAAACCGGCGGAAAAACCGTGCCCTACACGCGCAGCGACTCGTCCAACACCAGGCTTGTATTCACGTACACCGTGGAGAGTGGAGACGCCGCCAACCCGCTCACGGTTACAGGTTTTAGCGCAAATGGCGCGACATTCGCCAGCGGCGGAACTATAGACGAGATTCCTTCGAGTGTTCCCAGCGCGCAAGGGCTGGAGTCTTACGCCTCGCTGACCATAGACACAAATTCTCTTTTGTTTCAGAATATGGCATTTGATGCCAATGACCCCGCTGGTCCGTATCTCGTCCTTGCGTTCAATAAAGCCATCTACAAGGGAAGCGGGAACATCACGATAAGCCAGAGCGCGGCGAATTACCGTGCGCCGGCGGTTATGACAAAAGAGCGGTACAACGAGTTGGCGGGACGCGCTTCCGGGTTGTCCGCCTACTACGATTACACGACAAACGGCACGGATTCAAGCGGGAAGGCGGACTCAACCGGAAAGTATGTGTTGAAATATACGATAGAGCCTGACAACGGATCGCTTGTTGGGTTGTTGCGGAACAGCGCGAGCGCTCATGTTGTAACAATGAGCGTTGGTTCGAGTTATGCGACGCTTGACAACAGCGGCACGACGGGGAAGCTGAAAATAAACCTCACAGGCGCGTATGCGCTTGAAGTCAAGGGCGCGAACTACGAGGTTGCGTTTAACGCGGGCATTGTACAAGACTCATTCGGCAACAAGAATGCCTTTTACAATTCCACAAACGAGAGTGATTCCGCGAAGAAAAGCGTTTACTATCCGGGCGTGGAAAAGCCTGTCATTCGCGTTGAGAAGGGGAAAGAGACGCTGGTGCAAATACCCAATGGCAGCATAATTGTTGAGCAGTCCCGTTGGGTAAAAAACCCCACAATCACTTTTGATGAGCCCGAGGATGAGGATATGAACAATTGGGATTATGTGAAAGAGTATTATGCAACCGGTCTTCAAGAAGACTTTTTCTCCCAAACCGGCAACGGATGGCGTACTATTGCGCTTAATTCTCTTGGAAGTAACGCAAAGGTGGGAATAGAAGTTAATGCTAACAATAAGACAATATATTCCACTATTAAAACCACATTAACTGATAACGATAATGAAAATGAATGGGTAAAAACATCAATTAATAAGGTACAGAGTTCGTCGGTTGTATTTTATAGGATAAGTGATAATAACGTTGGAACTACATGGCAGGGTAACATACCAGATGGGTGTCAAGAATATATAGGTACCTATATATATTTTAAGAAAAGCGCTCTTATGTTATTCACAGAGTGGGCGGAGTTGCTCTATCTGTCAGACACAAACTATTACCAAAAGGTAGACAGCGGAACTGTGGTCTCCCAGGGGACCGGGGCTGTTAAAGTTACAGGTTACTGGGTACGAAAACAAACCGGCTCCACAGCAACGGCGAATACGGTTGGAGCGGTGCAAGCATTCTACAATGTTGTTGTCTACCTTAATACAGTAATCGCAGAACAGCCGCTCACCGCACGTCTGCGCATTGACTGCCGGACGCCCGGCGCAATAATCAAGTACGGCATGGACAGCAATGAAACCTCCTCCATCAAGCAGTCAGTAGATGGTATTCCTATAGCAACGGGGATTACAATGCCTTTAACAGCCTCTACATCATATTCTGCCGCATTGCCACTTGGAAGCGATTCCAAAACCAACGGTTTCAAATACGGGATAATAGCGACCGCGACAAATGACGGCAAAACAGAAACCGCGTACGAGGCGGCATACCGTTCTGTGCTTATCTATAATGGAAGGGATGCGGACAACGACCTTGGAGACAAAAAGCCTGTACAGATTTGGGTGCGGGGCGGAGATTCTATGTCGCCTGGTCAAAACATGACGCCCGGGTTCCCAATCAGTTGGGACGAGAACGACCGTAAAGGGATACGGCTTATGACGAGGCTGAACGACTCCGCTGTCGGCAAATGGTATTGGGTGACATGGGAACTGACCACAGCCGCATACGTTCACTTCATAGAAGGCTCCACTCCAGATGATGTCAATAGCGGATATGGCTACGACGCCGAAAATGGACCGCTCCAGTGGAGATGGAGCAAGAATGCGTGGACGTTTTTGTACGATCACTTCCCGCTCTTTCCCGGAGAAAACAGAAGACCGACTGATATGGAGGGACTACAGCCCGGGGGGGATCAAGAGTGGGGGAACAGTATGGGCAGCCGGTAGCCGTCTCAATCAGCAATGAGAAGCGTGACGAAAACTCATGCATGAAATCCGCCCTTGTTTGAACAGGGCGGCAAGCCCTCCACGAGTGGAGGGCTTTTTTATGCCCCTCCTCTCTCAGCGTTTCGGCTTGACAGCTTCACATCCGGTTGAAACACTGGTGCCAGAGATTTTTGATGTGGACGATATTGAAACACGGACGATGTGATGTTAGATGTGGTGTCAGCGATATTGAAACACGGACGATGTGATGTTAGATGTGGTGTCAGAGATTTTTGTTTGATGTGGACGATGTAGTGGTGTCAGACATTTGACAGCGTTATGAGTTAAATCCCCGCCGTTTGTGGGTCAAGTTTAACCCAGCGTTCCGGCTTGACTGACAGCTTCACATCCGGTGAAACACTGGTGTCAGACACTAAAACATTTTCACATTTTTTGGCTGGCGCTAAAGCAATTTGCATGACAATCCCCTATATATAGGTATGAGAAGCTTGCGAACGCTCCAAGACGGAGCGACCTATCATGTCACGTCGAAAATAGACCATGACGACTTGAGCCTTCTTGAGCCGCAGTTCAAGACACTCTTCCTCTCTTTCGTCGCAAAGGCGAAGCGGAAGTTCCATTTCCACCTGTGGGATTTCTGTGTTATGGGGAATCACATTCATTTCTTGATAAAACCGGGTAATGCGGGCAATTTATCGAAAATAATGCAATGGATAAAGTGCAACTTCGCCAAAGCGTGGAATAAAGAGCATGGCCGGAAGGGGCATGTGTGGGGTGAGCGATTCTATTCGCGGATAATCAAGGGGATGGCGGACTTTTTGCGGGCGCGGGAGTACATCGCGGAGAATCCGGTGAAGGCCGGGCTTGTGGAGCGAGCGGCGGAGTGGATGTTCGGGAGCTTATACCACCGGCTGCACCGGCTAACTGGTTTATTAGACGATGTAGACGATGTGGAGACGATGTGGTGTCAGACACTTTTGACGGCGTTATGAGTTAAACCTCCGCCGTTTGTGGGTCAAGTTTAGCCCGGCGTTCCGGCTTGACAGCCGCACAGCCGCTTACAGACCCCAACCGGACATTTCGGCATCGTCAAAAAGCGCGTCCGGACTGCCGTCCGCGCAAAGGCCAAGTCGTGGGTGGCGATCAGTTTCGTAAGCGGCAGCGCCTGTATAACCGCGCTCGCCACGCTCCTTCCCATGTCTAAAATACAGACTCATGTCAATTATATTGACATTTTTCTGAAAATATGTGAGAATAGACGTATGGTGATAGAGAAAAATGTCCTTTATCGTGCCATTGGGGAGCGGATTAAAGCAAAGCGGCAGGAAAATTCCCTAAAACAGGAAAACCTTGCTGACAAGGTTAAACGTACAAGGTCGTCTATAGCGCAAATCGAAGCTAGCAAGCAAGCCCCGTCTATTTTCCTGCTTTATCAATTATGCGACGCGCTCAAAATCTCAGTATTTGACATACTTCCAAAGGATGAATTTGACTCAGTTTCGTCAGAAAGATTCTCGAAAAAAACGCAGATCAAAGAAATCCTTGATAAAGCGAAAAGGAAAGGAAAAGAATATGAACCGGCAGAATATCCAGACACTGGCAAATGACTTGCATGGAGCCTCTGGTTGCGTGGCTTCTCCTTTTGATGTTGTCAAAATAGCTCGTCATGTGGGGGTTACAGTTTATGATGAAAAATTGCCTCAAGACATCTCCGGCATACTGGATGTGAGAAATGAGCCGGTCATACTCAATCAATATGGGGATTATTCACGTGGACAAGAAATCATACTGCCGCAACTCCAATCATGGCTTTAACGGGAAATAGCGTTTTTTATGACCATACATGAGCTGGCAGGCAAATACGAAGCGGATAGAGACTATTTCCGCAGTTCTCAATACAACGAGACGCAGTTGAGGACAGATTTCCTTGATCCGTTATTTGAACTGCTGGGATGGGACATTAAAAACAGCGCCGGCAAATCCATCATGGAACGTGAAGTTCTTCTGGAAGAATCGTTAAAAAGCGATGTCTATGAACATTCAAAAAAACCGGATTATACGTTTCGGTTGTTTGCAAGCCGGACATTCTTTTTGGAAGCGAAAAAACCGAGTGTCGCTATAGAATCCAATAATGAAACAGCAAAACAGGTTCGCAGATACGGCTACACCGCCAAATTAAAAATATCCATATTATCCAATTTTGAGTTCCTGATGATATATGACACTTCCGTTAAGGTTGAAAAGGACGACGTTTTTCAGAAAGCTTTGGTCAAGCGGTATCATTATTCAGACTATGAACGGCATTTCGATGAGATTAAGAAATTACTGGGAAAAGAATCTGTCTATTCCGGTTTTTTCGACAAGTATTGGGAAGACATAGAACAAAAGATAAAGCGACATTCCGTGGATGAGCTTTTCTTGCAACAAATCAACGAATGGCGGACGCTTCTCGGAAAAGAGATTTTTACGCATGAACCAGGCATAAGCGAACCATTGCTTAACGATGTAGTTCAAAGTTACTTAAACCGTATCATTTTCCTGCGTGTCTGCGAAGACAGAAACATCGAGAATTACCGGACTCTTTTCAAAATGTCCGATGAAGGCAATCCCCAGTCGCTTATCACAAAGTTTAAGGAAGCTGACCAGCGGTATAATTCCGGTATTTTTGACCAGCTTCTGAAAGATAAAATAGTTGTGAATATAAGCTCAGTATTCTGGACTATTATCAAACAGCTCTATTATCCCGAAAGCCCCTACTCATTCAGTGTTTTTTCATCGGATATTCTCGGCACTATTTATGAAATTTTTCTTGCCGAGAAACTTGTTATTAACAACGGCAGCATCGGCTTGGAAAAAAAGATTGAAAATCAAGAACGGGACATTGTGACAACTCCGTCCTATATTATTGACAATATATTGAAAAACACCGTTTTGCCGAAATGCGGGGACAAATCAGACACACAGATCCTTGCCATGAAATTTGCCGATATAGCCTGTGGTTCAGGCGCTTTCCTGCTTAAGCTGTACCAGATGCTACAAGATATTCTTACCGAATACTATATCAAACATGATACATCAAAGATTGTGCAGACAAGCGTCAGCGCCTATCGTTTGTGTTTTAATGTCAAGAATGAATTGCTGCTAAATTGTATATTTGGTTTTGACAAAGATTTTAACGCCATAGAAGCGGCAAAATTTGGGTTATTGCTCAAATTGCTTGAAGATGAGACATTGTTATCATTGGATAATTATAGGCCGGTACTACCCAGCCTTGAAAAAAATATTTTCTTTGGCAACAGCCTTATATCCCCTGATCAAGTGAGCGATGATGACAAACAGGCAGTTAATCCTTTTGATTTTTCACCGTACTCGTTTGACATCGTTATTGGCAACCCGCCGTATATGAAGTCGGAAGACATGAAAAATATCACCCCTCTTGAAGCGCCGATTTACAAGAAGTATTATAAAACAGCATATAAACAATTCGACAAGTATTTTCTTTTCATTGAAAATGCGCTAAAATTGCTCAAGTCCGATGGCCTTATGGGATTTATTGTCCCCAGCAAATTTATCAAAGTTGGCGCGGGCAAAGAACTTCGCAGGTTGATTGCCGCACATAGACATCTAAAAACATTTGTGTCCTTTGGACCGCATCAGGTTTTTGCCGGCAAAACCAATTATACCTGTTTATTGTTCCTGTCGAAAAGCAAACAAGACGCTTTTCAATATTATGAAATAAACGAGATGGAAAAGGTAAAACTTGGCATTCCCGTGAAGACTGACACGGCTATAATTAAAACCGGGAGCTTAACTGACGATGTGTGGGTTTTATTGCCAGAGGCGCTGTCTGATATTTATATAAAAATCATCTCAAATAGCATAAAGCTTGAAGATGTGGTAGGGAAAGATAATATCTTTAATGGAATACAAACGAGCGCTAATGATATTTACATATTTGTCCCGCTAGAGGAAGATCGTGATTTCTATTATTTTAGCCAGAAAGGAAAAGATTATAAAATAGAAAAGGATTTCACAAGGCCATATTTTAAAACATCTTCCGGGGATGATAATCTGTATACTTATAGATTACTAAAACCAAACGCACAGGTAATTTATCCATATTACAAAAATAAAGACAAATTAGATATAATTCCTCTTGAAATTATCAAAGCTGATTATCCAAACGCTTATGCGTATTTACTAGAAAAGAAATCTGTTCTTAATGATCCCAAAAGAGACATCAAGCCAAAACCGGAAAACGATGATGAATGGCACCGTTATGGGAGACATCAGAGCCTCGAAAACTGTATCTTGTCTGAAAAAATCATTGTTGGCGTCTTGTCTCTTGGTGATAAATATGCCATTGATACACATGGCACATTAATTTCTTCAGGCGGTACAGCAGGATATTGCGCCATAGGCATTCCTCAAGATTGTCCATATTCAGTTTATTATATTCAGGCCATACTCAATTCAAAATACCTTGAATGGATTTGTTCCATGTATGGAGAAGTTTTCCGCGGAGGGTATATAGCTCGCGGGACTAAAGTTTTAAATAGATTGCCAATTCCCGCAATTAATTTTAATGATATAGCGCAAAAGACGCTGTATGAGGATATTGTCTGGTGTCAAAGAAAATTAATCGACATCTTTACCGAAATTGACAGCCACGCCAAGGATGCAAGGCAAATCATACCTTTGCGTCGGCAACTTGCTGACAAACGGGGAAAAATGGATGGCTTTCTCAAGTCGCTCTATGACTTGGATGATAAAGATTCCCGAGTTCCCCTAATTAGGGAAATATATGCGGCTTCTTGAGGCTACATCCAGTGAAAAGCTAAGAGGAGGCTATTATACACCCGCTCCTATCGCTTCATTTCTTTTAAAATGGGGACTAAATGGGAAAATTGACTCCGATATTCTTGAGCCCAGTTGCGGCGATGGCGTCTTTCTTGAACAGATATATAAACAAAAACTACCTTATAAATCCATCACCGCCATAGAACTCGACCCCGGGGAAGCCAAAAAAGCGGCTGTGATTTCTCTTCAAAATGCTGATATTAAAATAATGGATTTTCATCAGTTTTGTAACGCCACATCCAAAAAATATGACTTAGTGATTGGCAATCCTCCTTATATCCGCTATCAGTATTTTGACAAAACACAACAGGAAGACGCCCAAAAAATATATGCGCACGCCAACTTAACTTATACAAAACTTTCAAATGCCTGGGTGTCGTTTGTTGTGGGGTCCTCATTGCTTTTGAAAGAGAAGTCTAAAATTGCTTTTGTCCTTCCCGCGGAACTTTTGCAGGTTTCCTATGCCCATGAATTACGCAAATATCTATCGGCATATTTTAACAAAATTAATATCATTTCATTTCAGGAGCTTGTGTTCCCGGAGATACAACAGGAAGTTGTCTTGTTATTATGCGAAAGAAACGATGACGCCTCTCACACTATTGAACATATTGAGATTAATAATCTTGATGGGTTAAGAAAGCTTGCGACAAACCAGTTAAAGTCCAAAGGCAAGAAGATTGATTTTATTAATAACAAATGGACTTTCTATTTTCTGGAACAAAATGAGATTGATTTTCTCGAAAAAATATATAGCCACGCATCATTTTCTGTTATTGGCGACTATGCCAATGTCAAAGTGGGCATTACCACAGGAGCTAACAAATATTTTACAGTTCCCTATTCAACTGTAAAAAAATATAGTTTACAACGATACGCAAAACCAATGGTTGGAAGGAGCGTCCAAACGCCAAGCGTTTGCTTTACAAAAGAAGACTGGCTTAATAACAGGAACTCAAAAGTGAAATCCAATCTCCTTGTATTTCCTCCCGCTGACAAACTGGCCGGCAATGAAGGCGCATTGCGTTATATAGAATATGGAGAATCGCTTGGCATAAACAAGGGATACAAAACCGGAATTCGAGATGATTGGTTTGTCATCCCTTCAATCAAGGTTTCTGACGCCCTCTTTATAAGACGAAATCATGTGTACCCAAAATTGATATTAAATGAAGCCAATGTGTATACCACTGATACAATGCACAGAGTTTTTATTAAAGACGGGATTAATAAGAATGCTTTTATCGCCAGCTATTACAATTCTGTCTCTTTTGCCTTTTCAGAAATTGTCGGCCGGAGCTATGGCGGCGGCGTATTGGAACTGATGCCCAGCGAGACTGAAAGTATTTTTCTCCCATATAAAAAAGATAACCATGCGCTAATAGCTGAAATTGACAAAATGATGAGAAACAAGGCTGATATTGACACTATATTGAAAGCAACCAATCGGATTATTTTACACGAGAATTTGGGTTTCTCTGACAAGGAGATTAATTTAGCAAATACTATTTGGAAGAAATTGTCTTCAAGGAGATTAAACAGAAGCAAAATATCCAAGCGTGATTTTGGTCTATAATATAGAAGGAATATCTTAAAACCCCGGTTAGGTTTCCAGAGGTTCCCTAGAGTCTATCCATAATGTACACAAAACGCCGCACCCATTTCATCAAAGAGGAACCGGAAGAAATCGCCGTTGGACTGGAACAGGGGAAATCTTTACGGGAGATTGCCACACATCTTGGGAGAAGCCCATCCCTCGTCAGTGATCCGGCTTGACCGCTTCACATCCGGTTGAAACACGGACGATGTGGGGACGATGTGGTGTCAGACACTTTTGGCGGTTGAAACACAGGCTGTTGTGTCAGCTTACAGCCGCTTACAGACCCCAGCCGGACATTTCGGCGCCGTCAAAAAGCGCGTCCGGGTTGCCGTCCGCGACAAGCGAGCCTGATCGCAGGATCAGGGCGCGGTCGCAGAGCGTCCGCGCAAAGGCCAAGTCGTGGGTGGCGATCAGTTTCGTAAGCGGCAGCGCCTGTATAACCGCGCTCGCCACGCGCTGGGACCTGGGATCGAGAAACGCGGTCGGCTCGTCAAAAAATACGATTTCCGGCTCCATCACAAGAGTCGCCGCCAATGCGCAGAGGCGTTTCTCGCCGCCTGAAAGACGGAATGGAGAGCGGTCGGCCAAATGCCCAACGCCCAGCTTTGCAAGCGCGTCCCGTGCGCGGGCTTGCGCCTCTTCTTCGGCTATCCCGCTGTTGAGAAGACCAAAAAGAACATCGTCATAGACGCGGGACATGAACAGTTGGTCGTCAGGGTTTTGGAACACAAACCCTATTTTCCGCCGCACGGTTTTTATTGTGCGCTTGGAAAGCGCGACGCCGTCAACGAATATGGAGCCATGCGTCAACGGCAGTATGCCGGCGAGGGCGAGGAAAAGGCTGGTTTTCCCGGCGCCGTTCGCCCCTATGAGCGCGACGCTCTCGCCTTTTTTTATGTGAAAACTTATATCGTGGAGAACGGGAACAGCAACCCCGTCCGCCGCCGCCGACTGGTATGACGCGCTCACCTGAACAAGCCGTACCATAGCGTTCCCATAAGAAGCGGCAGGTCAACAAGCCGGAAAAGGGCGCAGGAAAAGCACACCGTGCATAAAAACGCCGCGTCGCGCAGGGCAAACGCCACCGGCGCCGCCTTGCGCGGCATGTTCGCCGGAGAAGACAAAGCGTCCCCATAGCCGCGCATTTTCAGCGCGTTGCCGATGTTCTCAGCCCGCGCCATCGCCCGTAAAAACAGCGAGCCGATGAAGCCGCCGATATGCCGTATATCAACGCCCCGCTGACTGCCGCCGCGCAAAGCGTAGGCGATGCGCAAAGATCGCGCTTCCGCCGCCAGCACGCCGCTATACCGGCACGTCATTTCAAACAGCATGGGCAAAAAGGACGGCAGACCGGAACGCCGAAGCTGCGCGGTTACGGCGGACGCCGGCGTTGTCGCGGTAAGGATCACGAGCGCCTCAACACAGAGAACGGCGCGGAAAACAAGCGAAAAACAGGAAAGAACGCCGTACGTAACGGCGGCGCCCTGAACCACAAACGCAGTTTCCCGCTCAAACAGCAGGTTTGAAACGCCCGCAAACACGCAGAACGGCAACGCCGGCAACAGCCGTTTGACGCTCGTGGAAAACGAAACCGCGCCTAACGCGCCGATTGCGACCGGATACAGCAGGAACGGCGTCAGCCGCCCCACAGCGTGGCGGTCAAAAGACATGACCGTTGCGATATAGACAAAAGCGGCGGCGATTTTCACGCCGGTATGCAAGCCGCGCAAAGCGCCGCTTCCGTCCGCCGTCGGCATGTCAAAGCCGGCGTGTATGCCGCCATTCATGCGTTGCGGGTCTTGGCGCGTTTCAGCAGATACAGCGCCGCGCCCAATGCGCCAGCAATGGCGCAGGTGACAAGCGACCCCACAATGCCCGCCGCCGTTGTTCCAGTTCCCGATCTCGCTTCCCCAGCCTCGCGGTAATCGTAATCGGGCATAAAAGCGACCGCGTCCTGCAACGCGGCGGCGCGTTCAAACGCCGCGCCTTCGGCTTCCACATCAGGAGAGCCGGTGATCTTTTCAATAGACCACTCCAGCCCGTCCGGATGGCTTGATGCGAACAAGGACAGCAATCCGCCGGTAACAAGGGCGCATATCCCCAGAACCGCGACAACCCTTTTGAAGGCGCCTGTTTTTGACATGCCCGCGTTGGAAGCGGCGTCTGAAGCCGCGCTTTCGATAATTTCAGGGCTATTCGCGGCGACAAACGCGATGACCAGAGCGGTCGCCGCAGCTTCGCCCGCAGCAATCGCCAGATGAATCGGCAGCATTAAAAGCGCGAACGTGGAAAACGGAAGGGCGGTGACGCCGGACGCAAGGGTTTCCAGCGTTACAAAGAACGCGCCAAGGGGCAGCGCGATCATGACGCCAAGAACGCACCCCGGCGTGAACCGCTTGAACGCTTCTCCCCGCCGTTTTGTACGCTGTTTTTGGAACAAGGGCCTGACAATCAGCGGATATACAAAGAGGCAGGGAATAACGCCCATATTGAATATATTGCAGCCCAAAGCCAGCAACCCGCCGTCCGCAAAGAAAAGGGCTTGCGCGACCAGCACGCTTGTTATGGCAAGCAACGCGGGGCTGCCTCCCAAAAGGCAGGCAAGCAGGACGCCGCCGCCTATATGCCCGCTTGAACCGGTTCCCGGTATGGTGAAGTTGATCATTTGCGCGGCGAACACAAACGCGCCGGCAATCGCCATAAGGCTTACTTTTCCGGCAAGCTCTTCGCCGTTTTCCGCAGTTTCCTGTTCCGCGCCCGCCTTTTTGACGCTTGCCACTGAATAAGCGACCGCTCCGGCGGAAACAGCCCACATCACGCCCCCGACAACCGGGGAAACCAACGCATCAGCCATGTGCATCATGCGCCTCCTGATTTATGTGTCATACTAGTTTTGTTCATGACCTATATGTTCATAACATATATAGTGAAACGAAAGTTCATCTTTCGCGGATCGATGGGGGATACAACAAAATCGCTCCGCCGCTTTCATAACGGCGGGCGTGTGGAACGCTTTCAGGCGTTGCGTGTCATACTAACGGAAACCGGCGGGCATGTCAAGATGGACTGAGACGCCTTAATGAAGCGTCTTGCGCCGCCTTGCGCGGCGGCGCCTGCGCGTTTATCACAGCCGCTCCGGCCGGGGCTTCACCACATCCGGAGGTTGGAGTCTTTGGGCGCCTCAATGTCCACCGTTTCTCCGGAAGGGATAATGACATAGAAGCCGCTCTTCAAAGCGTAGTCAGTGACATTTTGGGCGACAACGGCTCCCGCAACGGCTCCGAGGTATTTCCGCCTGTCATCGCGTTCATCCGCAACCCGGCGCAATATTCCCATCCGCTTTAGATGGTCATTCACATCCTCCGTAGTCAGGTGGGTCTTCACCTCCACCGCCATAGCATACTCGCCGTTTTCAAGAAGCGCGTCCACTTCGGCGAGCGCTCTTTGATTATGATCCCGAATCTCAATATTTCGTGAATTGCGGGTAAAAACAAAATTCATCGCTTTAAATTTTTCATGGAGTTTGGGGGACATGAGGTGTTCAACCACATCCCCCAAGCGTCCGGTCAATTTTCCAATCTTCCGGTCAGTCTCCTTCATACGCTGGTCAGTCTCCTGCATCTGCCGGTCGGTCTCCTGCATCTGCCGGTCGGTTTCCCGCATCTTCCGGTCAGTCTCCTGCATCTGCCGGTCGGTTTCCTGCATCTTCCGGTCAGTCTCTTGCATACGCCGATCAGTTTCCGCGCCCATTTCCCTGAGAAATCGCTCGGTTTCCTGAAACATAGCCCAGACCTCCTCAAAGGTCACTCCACGAGGCGGCTCCCGCCCCTGTACCGTCATGTCTCCCATACATTCTCCTCTCCGGCGCCTGTTCATAATCCGCTCAAGCGCGAAATGTCGCGCAACTCGCTGTCGCGCAACTCGCCACAACTCGCCGCGTTACAAACCGGCTCCTCTGTTACCATAATACACCATCCTGAAAAGAATGGCAACGTTTGCCGAGGCTGTCATCCCCGGACGATACGTGTCCGCCCTCAAAGCAAGCGGCTTTGAGGGTAGATACTATACTATATAGGGGACGGAGTCGGGGTTTCGCTTCAATATCGGGCGATTTTTTAGACTAAATATCTTTTTAATAATGAAACGAAGTTCATCTTTCACAGGTATATGGGGATACAACAAAAATCGATCCGCCGGTTTCATAATGGCGGGCGAGTCAAGAGGGCGCATATCCGCAACGCAACGCACCATGCGCCCGCCGTCTCATCTCCACCAACAAAAAGCGTGAAATCCTCCCGGAAGGCGCGCTTCAGATTGCATTCGCAACTTTTAAGTGTTTTGTTATGTTCATTCATAGTATGTATGGACGGTTTGCGTTAGAAATAAGATGAATGGCGATCATACATGCTACGAACATGCTACGAATTTGGGCGTATCCCCTCCGCGTCTGCGGCGCTCCGGGGATCTGCTATCGCTCCGGTCCCGCCGTTACATGCCGTGGCTGCTCCGCACCTCTCCAATCCCTTGCGCGGGTTTGGACTGAGGTCATCTGGTAATAAAATGTAAGGAAACAGGCAAGAGGCGGGCGGCCTACACAGTCTTTTACGAGAGGGTGTTGCCCCTCCAACCCCATTGATTACGGAAAACGCTTGTTGACAGCCGTTTTTTATGCTATACTAAACAAACTAATCTCAAGGAGGAACTCATGAAGAACGACAAGCACACGACCGCCATACCGGAGTCCGCCATAACCCAGGTTCACGGGCAAATTACCGCCGCGATACAGACTTTAGCACCCCATACCATCGCTTTAACGCCCCATGAACGGCAAACTTTGCTCAAAATGGGCGACAAGAGCCTTGCCTTTGTGGAAAAAGCCCACGATTACGCCCATGACAATCCGACTTTAGTCCCCAGTTACCTTGATATGGGGGCTTTTGACGTTGATTTTCAGGATGCCCACGGGCTTTGGAGCCTTTTGACGGCGATAAAGCAACTTGAGGAAGCCGTTGAGGACACGATTCTGGCGGCGGGAAGCGAGGCATACCACGCCGCCTTGTCCTTTTATCACAACGTTCAGGCGGCGGCAAAGGACGACATCCCCGGGGCAAAGGCGATTGTCGAGGACTTGAAAACCCGGTTTCCCGGCGGCAAACGGCAGGGCGGGACGACCGGAACGGAGACGGTTGCCGATACCGGCAAGCAGTAGGTCAAAACCGGCTAGAGGTTCAAAACGTCTCACAAGAGGTTTGGAACGTCTAAAGAGACGTTTTCTTGGTCTACGGAGACGTTTTTTGCTTCAAACGGGATGTTTTTAACGTCTTCCAAGACATTCTGAACCTCGAAAGAGACGTTAATAACGTCTTCGGAGAGCTTCGGAACGTCTTAACAGACCTTCTGAACGTCTAAAAGGACGCTTTTTAGGTCTCAATAGACGTTCTGAATATCGGCGAGGACGTTTTGAAGGTGCAGGAAGGGTTTTGCCGTGCCGCCGCAGACCCGATAAGGGCTGGGGAACTGCGGGGCTGTTTGCTCGACGGCCCCGCAGCCCTTCAATCGCTTATGGGGAGCGGCGAATTAGAGGGGAGAAAGGGAAGTATATACGGAATAGAAAACAAGTTTTAGACAATAAATAAATTTTTTGTAAGGAGAAATGTGATGGATATCGAACAAGCAGTTAATTTAGCGATTGACAATGTAATAACAGAATGGCTTAATGATATTTATCCGACTGCATTTGAAGTTGAAATGCTGAAAGATCAGGAATTTAGAAATAATATTATTAAAGCGATATTAGCTAAATTAAAGAAAAATTCAATAGATGAAATGATTTTTTCTCATTTGGAATATTCCTATTTCCCTAAAAAGGAAGCGTTTGATTTTCGAAAAGCAGCTTCTATTCAACCGTGGGATCTAATAAAATATTTATCGTTAGTATTAATGTGTGCAGATGATATTGAAGCGGCACGACCAAAAATAGATGAAAATATTGTTTTTTTTTCTTATCGATTTTTACCAAATGCTGGATTTCTATTTAAAGGTAACAATAAAAAATGAGCCATTTTCTGAATTCTTAACCAATAAAGATAAGGAGGATATGTAGATAATGAGTATTGAACAAAAATATAATTCATTAAACCAGTTGAATAATGAAGTTGCATTTCTTGAGAAAAAACTTGCAGATCTTATGAAAAAAGAAGCAGATAAAAATAAACGTATTTATGATACACAGAAAACTATAACGAAAAGTACGTCTGCATCAATGGTACAATCAAAGATGAGACAGATTGATAATTATACCAAGGAACTCACTAAAATTCTATCCGAAAAGGCAGATGTAAATAAAAAAA
>JAISCC010000139.1 GCA_031265845.1 Treponema sp. | reverse complement strand
CCCCCCCCCCCCCCCACCCCCCCCCCCCCCCCCCCCCCCCCCCCCCCCCCCCCCCCCCCCGCCCCCCCCCCCCCCCCGCATGTTAATTTGTTCAATCGCCGACTTTTCATAAACGCCTCTCTTTGAACGGCGTAACGGAAGAGTAGGGACGCCTTTCCCGCTCCGCGCTCATTCGTTGATTATACATGGCAAGGTATTGCAATTTCAGATTATAATATGATATTCTTATAATTGCAAGGGGGAAAAATGCTTTATAGAAAGTACGGCAAGACGGGATTTTACGTATCGGCTCTTGGACTGGGGTGCATGAGGTTGCCTCGTGATGTAAACGAGGAAAAGGGCGAGGCTCCGGTCAACAGGGAAAAGGCGTTTGAGCTTATCAGATACGCGGCGGACAACGGAATCACGTATTTTGATACGGCGTTAGGCTACCACAACGCCACGAGCGAAGCTGTTCTGGGCGAGGCTCTGGACGGGGGGCGCCGCGAAAAGGCGCGGATTGCGACAAAACAGCCGTTCGGCGAGATGAAAACGCGGGACGCCATCAGACGAAATCTCGAAAACACCCTGAAAAAATTGCGCACCGGATATATTGATATGTACCTCATTCACAATATCCAGAAACATTCATGGGAAGATATAAAAAAACGAAAAATCATTGAAGAATTCGAACAATTCCGCAGTGAAGGGCTCATTCGCGGCATAGGCTTCTCGTACCACGGGCAGTATCCCGCGTTCAAAGACATACTCGGCTTCTACGACTGGGATATGTGTCAGATTCAGCAGAATTTTATGGATACGGAGCGGGAAGCCACCGAAGAAGCTATCTTTCAGGCTGGGAAAAAAGGGTGCGCTTTGGTAATCATGGAGCCGCTTCGGGGCGGAAGCCTTGCGTTTCCGCCTGATCCGATCAAGGCTGTTTATGACGCGCATACTCCGCAACGTACGCCGGTCGAGTGGGCGTTCAGGCATCTGCTCAACTACCCGCAGGTAAGTTGCGTCCTGAGCGGCATGACGACCCTGGAGCAACTCAAGCGGAACATTGAGATATTCTCGCGGGCTGACGCGGTTCCGGGCTGTATGAGCGAAGAAGACAAGAAGATGCTCGCGCAGGTCAAGGCGAAGTACGACTCCATTGTTACGGTTCCATGTACGGGATGCGAGTATTGTATGCCCTGTCCTCAAAGCGTCGGCATACCGGAAGTGTTCTCCCTCTACAACGAAGGCGCCATGTTCGGCGCCTTCGATCAGCCGCGGCGGGGCTACATGTGGACCACGAGGTTTCACCACGAGGCGAGCAGGTGCGTCGCCTGCGGCGCCTGTGAGAAGAAATGCCCGCAACACATAGAAATTATCAAAAATCTGCAAATAGCGCATGAAGCGCTGAAAGGATGGCTAGAATGAATGCATTCTCAAAAATGACGTTGCGGCGTTCTTTGTTGCCATTATTGATTTCGGCGGTTGTATCGCCGGTTTTCGCTTCTCCGGTCAAAGACGCGGATGTTCCGCTCCGTGTCGGGATCATGCCGGACGCGGACTCCATGCCGTTTATGCTTGCCCGTGACGAAGGGCTGTTTGAGAAAGAAGGCCTCGCTGTGGAACTGGTGCGTTTTTCAAATCCGCAGGAACGGGACGCGGCTTTGCAGGCGGGCAAGATTGACGGCGCCGTCTCCGACGTGCTGGCTGCGGCGTTTTTCGCGGCAGGCGGCTTTGCCGTAAAGATCACGAGTCTCACGGACGGACGCTACGGCATCGCCGCGTCTTCTTCGTCGGGCATTGTTGATCTCGCGGGCTTGGAAGGCAAGAAGATCGGGCTTTCAACCAACACCATTATCCAGTACACCGTCGACGCCCAGTTGGAAAAAGCGGGAGTTCCGCCCAATTCGTATGAGCCGGTGTCCATTCCCCGTATGCCGGTGCGTATGGAAATGTTGCTGAATGGGCAGATAGACGCCGCGAGCCTGCCCGAACCCCTGCTTGCCGCAGTGGTCGCCCAAGGCGCGACGTTGCTTTCCACAACGGACGCTATCGGCGTTGACGCGGGCATTATGCTTTTCTCGAAAAAAGCGCTTGACGCGAGGCTTGCTGACATCCAGAAATTCTACCGCGCATACACTGCGGCTGCGGAAAAAATCAACGCGGATCCCGACGCATACCGCACATATTTAGTGGAAAAAGCGTCTTTTCCGGCATCTGTAAAAGACGCCTACCGGTTTGTACGGTACCGCATCCCCACTCTGCCCGATGTGGCGCAGATAGAACAGGCTTTCGCGTGGCTCAAAGCGCGGGGTCTTCTTTCAGCAGACCTCACAGCGTCCGATTTAATTGACGGAAGAGGGATCAACTAAGACGTGAGCGAGGTGATCCTCCGTTCAGTGTCGTTGTCATACCCCCTTGCCGACGGCGAGACGTTGCCGGCGCTGGACGGTATATGCATGGACATACAGAGCGGCGCCGTCGCCGCGTTGCTTGGACCTTCGGGTTGCGGCAAGACAAGCCTCATCCACATTATAGCGGGCCTGCAACGGCAATCCAGCGGCGAAGTGACGATTGACGGACAGGCGGTGAAAGGCGTACGGAAACAAACTGCGGTTATTTTTCAGGATTACGGACTTCTGCCGTGGAAAACCGTGTTCGCCAACGCCGAGTTGCCCCTGCGCCTCGCCCATATCCCCAAAAAAGAGCGCACTGACCGGGTGCGGCGCCTGCTTGAAGAGTTTCAACTTGGACGCTTTTGCGAACAGTACCCAAGCCAACTTTCCGGCGGCATGAAACAGCGTCTCGCCATCGCCCGCGCTCTTATGTCAGAACCGGATCTGCTCCTGATGGACGAGCCATTTTCCAGCCTCGACGCCCTCTCCCGCGAGGAGGCGCAGCGTTTTCTGCTTTCGATCCGCCAAACAATCCGCCAAAAACCAACGCGGGAAAAGCGGCGATTTACAATTATTATGGTCACCCACTCAATTGAAGAAGCCGTGTATCTTGCCGATACGGTGTTTGTGATAAAAGGGAAAAATCCGGGCGCAATGTCCGCGCGAATTGACTATGAGAAAGGGATGGATGTGGATTTCAGAAAAACCGCCGCATTTTATGAACAATGCGGAATTGTGCGGGACATGCTGGAGCAATGAGGGCGCGGCGGTTCATTTCAAACCCTTGCGTAGTTCGTGAAAATAGTATATAATATCCATAGCGTTAATATGAAAAGAGGGACTCATGCATCACGACATCAGGACTTTAACCGGTACGCTTGTTGAGAGCTATCGCAAACATGAAGACATCATCAAAGTTGACACGAATAATCAACTCAACCGAAGCGTCATTATTGAAATTCTTGAAACGTTGCGCTGTCTCCTTTTCCCCGGTTATTTTGGCAAAAAGAATATTACAAGCGCCTCGGTGGAATATTACGCCGGCAACCTGCTTGAAGACGTCATATTCAAACTGTCAAAGCAGATACATTTCGCCCTTCGTCAAAACACCGCCGCCGGTACCGGCGCAGCCAATGGATCGACCGCTTCTGAAAAAGGGTTTGCCGAAAAAGCGGAACACATCGCCTTCGTGTTCCTGTCAAAGCTGCCTGAAATACGGGAGAAACTCGACGCCGACGTGTCAGCGACTCTTGACGGCGATCCCGCCGCAACCGGCAAGGATGAAATCATATCGTCTTATCCCGGGCTGTACGCCATCATGGTGAATCGTTTGGCGCATGAACTCCACATTCTCTCGGTGCCGCTCATTCCCCGCATCATGACCGAACACGCCCACAGCCTCACCGGCATTGACATACATCCGGGCGCGTCCATCGGCTCCTATTTTTTCATTGACCACGGCACCGGCATCGTGATTGGCGAGACTACAATCATCGGCGACCATGTGAAACTATACCAGGGCGTCACCCTGGGGGCGCTCTCGACTCGCGGAGGGCAAAGCCTCAAAGACATAAAGCGCCACCCCACCATTGAGGACAACGTCACCATTTACTCAGGGGCGTCCATTCTGGGCGGCTCAACCGTCATCGGCGAGGGAGTCGTGGTGGGCAGCAACGCCTTCATCACCCAAACCGTGCCTGAACAGACTAAAGTGAGCGTGAAGAACCCTGAGTTGCGGTACAGGAAGCGCAACGCGCCCGCCGCGGAATGCCCTTCTTCTTGTCCGCTTATACAAGATGACGAACAGTGGTCGCAAAAGGAATTTGAACAGGATCCGCTCTGGTTTTACACCATATAGAAATGACTGCAGTCAAATGAAACGCCCCGCCCTTGAATGGCGGGGCGTCTTGCAAGCGTCGCATTATGTACGAGGTTCGGCGAACCTTCGGTTTGCGACCCTTCGGGTCGACTGTAAGGAAATTATGTAACTGTGAAGGTTTGCTATGCAAACCAGCCTGCCGCCATTTTTTGTTGGCGTCGCCAACTCTAACTGTCCTAAAAGATCGCCCTTTAGGACGCGATATTAGACCCCACTGCGAATAAAAAAATCGTAATATTTTAGAAAGTCAACGTCCAGTACGCCCTTGTCGCTAAATGAAGCGTTATTCCATAGCGTCGCAACAGGCGAATTAGTCAGTATATACGCGGGCCCATGGGAGGCGTCAAGAATACGCGCCGAAAGGGAGGGACAGTTTGGCGTTCAAGGCGTCGTCTTTTACTTCCCCCGCAACGGCTTTGTCTTGAATCCGAGTTTTCCCGCAGCGGTGATAATGCCCATAAGGTTGGCGCCCGTAGTGTCGGCGCCACATATTCGCCGGATTGTCGTGACGCTTTTATATACCTTGTAATGCGAGGCGATCATTGCCAGACACGCCGGACCACAGCCGGTCTCATCCAGTTGTTGGCAGTATTTCATGGGTTGGCGTTTTCCCGCCGGACAATTCGCTCCACGCCATTTTCCACGACGGCAATTTCGCTCGTCGTCTCATCCAGTCCCGCAGACTCAAAAAAGTCTCTCGCCGGATTGCCGTCCACTTTGGAAACCACCACGCCAGGCTCCAGTCCAAACATCGTACGGGCGGCACTGTTTTCAAATATGTCGATGAGGATCACCGTCCCATCGGGCAGCGCGCCGTAGGTCAATATCCCTGATTCCGGCGCCTTGTCAAACCAACTGTAAGGGACATATCGCCGCTCCTCCGGCCGAACGATTGATTCGTAATACACGGCGGTCGTTTCGTGATCGCGCAATGTGGCGAGATCCAACAGCAGGTCGTAATTTTGTAGAAACCCAATCCCTATCAAACCCAGCCCATGAGCCGAAATATAAGAATTAGTCAACACAAATTTGTTTTCCACCCGCTCGTCAAGAATTGTTATTGAATGGGTTTTCACGAAGCGAGCCTCTTTGACAGGATCCAATGACAACACCCTCTCGCCGCCTTCCTCAGACTGGCGCACGATTGATCGAGGAAAACGCAATGAATGGGGCATGCCGGTGTCTATTGCAAAATTCACCTCCTCTCCGTCAATTGCGACTGGAACGCAGAGAAATTCCTCGTTGACTATTTCCGCCGGGACGGATTGGGCGTAACGCTCCGGCTTTTTTTTATGGAGAACAATAGCTTTCCTTGAAAAAGAAATTTCAACCCAATAGCCTTCAAAAATAGTGAGTCCGAGAATTCCATCAACACCTTCGACGTCAAGAATTTTTTGTTTTATAATTTCAGGAGCGCCGACAATCATTGAGTGGGTTTTTAGTTCGACACCCCCCACGATCAGTTCGTCCAGCCAGTACTTTTTTGTTTCAATGCTAGCATTTAAATGGGAAATATTAACTATATCGTCATCTTCAACAACGGGAGTCAAATTGTCAAATTGTATGTTGGCAAAGGAGCCATGCGCGGCGCTATCCCACATAAACCGTCCTTTTGTTCCGTTTATCTCCGCTTCTAAAATAATCCTCCCGTTTTCTAAAGAAAAAGGAATCGCCCGCTCCATAGATTCTCCTTTGACATGTCCGCAAGAAAATGACATAACACCCAAGGGCATTATAATCCCAACCAACAAAAAATGCAACTTGTCATGTCTTAAAAACATAAAAACCTCTTTTAACAAAAATACTGAGCCACTCCCAAAACTTCAGTTCTAGGACTGCGGACTTAGTTGCCGGTGGTATTTCATGGGGCGGTGTTTTCCCACAGGACGATAGAATTACACCCTATTCGATAATGGGCAAGAAATAACGCCGCTATTTCATTATTCTTTAACATACAATATTCTCCATTGCTTTATAAACGGATAACGTTTGATATACTGATATACCGGGAGGCGAAAGCCGCATCCAGCAGTTTTTGAAAAACAATCAGCAAAATTTCTTAATTCCTCCATGCATGATCCCCCCGCCTGTAGGGAGGATCATGCATGGTTACATCTTTTTTTTTTGCAATTGAATTTTTCGTTTAGATAGCTCTCTTCGCAGGGATATATACCGCAATACATAACCGCAAACTAGTACTGATGCCAACCAAGATAGAAAGACGGTAATAACTCCGAAAAGACGCTGGTATTGAGGCCATAACATAGTAAGAAAGCCACACGGCAACGTTAGCGACACCATCACTATAGCGGAGATGACGATTCTTTTTTTGTAAAATTTCACTAACGGCGGCAACTCGTCGTCCTCTTGATGCCATTGTAAATGGAAGGCTCCAACAACCATGGCATTTATTGTTGTAATGACTACAGCAATAAAGATAATCCATAAAGTATCCATTATTCTTACTTTCCTAAAGCTTTAGTAATAGCGGCTTGTGTTTTGTCCAAGCCATTGCCCCCTGCCATATTGATGCCCAATTCCTGCGCCTATCCCAACGAACATAGCCCCGCCAATCAAACCCGCAGGCGTTAGTGTTCCCATAGCATATAACCCACCTGCTACTCCTTCCCAGCCTCCGCCACTACTCCCTCCATTCACGAAGAACAGTTCGTCCGCCGTCAGCGCCGAAAATCCGTTTGATTGTTCAAACGCTTCCTTCGCCATTGTCTTAACGCGCCTCACCAGTCAAGCGGCGGCAGCTTAACGTACTATATTTTTATAAATACCAACAAAAAAGCCTGTCAAATCAACGCCTACCTGCACAAAAAACCGTCCTTTTCCAGATTTCTCATTACTGTATTTGTATCCCATCTGAAATTGTACAAATTCACAAAAAACCGGCAGGACAGTATCAAGCCCTTCCATCTCGCTTCTTAAAGAAAAAACAACGCCTGTTGTGAACTCAAAAGCGTCAATTTTTGAAATGGAGACAGCGTTCGCTCTCAGAAAAGGGCCGAGCATTAAATTTTCATCTTTTAAAATATTATAATATACATGAGCGTTTATTAAGGTTAAACTAAAGTCATTACGCTCTCCAAAATTCGCGTTGTTTTTTATGGCTTCATTGTCTTCGCCGGACAACCCTTTGAAAAAATAAATATCCCCTTTGAATTTCAATGGCGTGAAACTCGCTCCCACGCCTGCCCTTCCTTGCAGGTTGAAATCCAAAAATTCAAAAGACGTATAACAATCGCCGGAAGAGAAATCCGTATCCAATCCTATTGACACATTCCCTAATATTAAATAGGCGTTTTCCAGCGCCCACAAGCCTTTGTGAGAAAAAATAAACAACAGCAATAATAAAAAAATTCTCCGCATGTCCCTTCTCCTGATTATAGCCGCATGGCAAAAAATCCCGCTTGAGCCAGCCCCCGCGTCATATTATTTTATTAACAATTTTGATCTTATACGCACGGCTCTTCTCCTGTCTCCATCTTTATATTCTATCTTTACAGAATCATTCGACTGAATTGTCCTTATAAGATAGTCTTTTGATATGCCCTCGGCGTCGTATGAATTTATTTTCGTAATTATATGTCCCGGACGCAACCCCGCTTTCCACGCGGGGCTGCCGACAATTATCCTTTTGACTGTCAAGCCTCCTTCGGTATAATCAAGTTGAATCAATCCGCTCGCTTTGGACTTATTGTTGAAAAATAGATTGTAAAAGGACTCCGGCAACAGCGGCCGGTAATACAATTTGTTTTCAAATGGATCGAAAACAAAATCATACCGCCGCAACAACTCCAACCCTATCACCCCAACCTCTTCCTTTTGGTAAAGCGTGTTGGTTTCACAAATGACGTTATTGTACGCATGATCGAACAAAGAAAAACCGCCGCTCTTAAATAGATGACACTCGGTGTAATCTGCCGCGACATCTTTATCGCTAATGGCGATCTTAATCTTGTTCTTCGCGTCCACGCCGTCCAGCGCTTTTTCTGGAAAGCCTATGGCGACGGTCGCGCCGGTGTCCATCTGAAAATCGTAAGAAGCGCCGTTTGTTTCTATTTTTATAAAAGGCTTTGGAAATTCATATGTATACGGAATGTTTTTCGCATAGTTTTCCGGCAAGGAATCATGCAATTTAATTTTCTTTTCAGAAAAAGAGAACTCGACATACACTGCGCCAAAAACACATGGATTGATAATGCCGCATATTTCTTTTGGCATGAACTCTTTGAGATGTTCTGGCGGTTTTATTACGCTGAATCCTCCGTTGATAGCCATATTCCCTAGATATATAGTGTCAATCTTATATCTCATGGTGGTGAACGTCTCTCCAAGCAGCCAAAATTCGAACGGCGAGTCACGTATCGCTTCCAGATTTGAGACCGGACTGAGCATTAGTATGTCTGTTGCGCCTGTATCAATAAGATAGAAGCCGGTCACGCCGTTGATCGTACCAAACGTCAGCATCCGCCCCTCGTCATTTATGGTGAAAGGAATTTCCACGAGGACTTCCGCTTCCATACTGTATGAAAACAGTACAAACAACGCCGGTATTAATAAATTCTTATACATAAATACATCTCCTTGCATCGTTTTGTAACACGATATTATAAATACCTCTAAAAACGCGAACCTGCGGCTCGACAGTTTTTAGAGGTTCTCTTACGCCATTGTCATAACACTCTCATTCGCCGTCTCGCCCTATTACCAGTTTATATGGAGTCCGGCAAAAATTTCATTCTGACTGCATTCTTATAGTCTCATCTTTATAAGTGTTTGCAAAAAAGAACGCCAAATCTAAACCTATTTGCGCAAAAAATCGTCCTCTTCCCTCATTATTGTATTTATATCCCATCTGAATTTGCAGGATTTCAAAAAAAATGGGCAAATTAGAACCGGAAAATTGTTCGAACACGCCTCTCGCGGAAAAGACAACTCCCGCAGTGAACTCAAAAACATCCAGTTTTGTAACGCAAAGCGCGTTCACTCCCAGAAACGGACCAAGAAGAAAACGCTTGTTTTTAATAAAACTATAATACACTTGGCTGTTTATCAAGGTTAAAGTGAAATTTTCAAGGCTCCCTAAATTTGTCTTCGCGCCGTCAAACGAGTCGTCATAATCAAGCGATTTTCGAGCGCGGGGATCGACAAGCCATTTAAATATAAAAGGCGAGAAATTCACCCCCACGCCTCTTTCTTGCAGATTGAAGTCCAGGAATTTTAATGACACATGATAATCAATAGAAGAAAAATCTGTGTCTAAACCGCCTGACACATCGCCTAATATCAAATAGGCGTTTTCCAGCGCCCGCAAGCCTTTGTGAGTGAACATAAACAACAGCGATAACAATAAAATTCTCCGCATCCCTCTTTCCCGCGCCTCACTGTGGCGAAAATTATTAATTTCCAATTAATAATTTTGATTTTATCCTCGCCCTTTTCTTTACGCCGCTTTCATCTTTATATTCTATTTTCACAGGATCATTTGATGAAAATATTCTTCTGACGTAGTCTAGCGACACCGCCTCCGGCCCCGTATGAATTTATTTTGGTTATTATATGACCCGGACGCAAGCTCCGGGCAACCTCCAATAGCAGCCTTACCCCAACTAATACCCTCGCCATTATCACTTCCTCCATTCCGAAGAACAGCCCGTCAGCGCCGAAAATCCGTTTGATTGTTCAAACGCTTCCTTCGCTATTTTCTCGGCAATTGAATTTTCCGTTTAGACAGTTCTTTTCGCAGGGATATATATCGCAATACACAAGTGACAACTAGTCCTGCCGTGCACCAAGATAGAAAGATGGCGATAACTCCAAAAAGACGTTGGCATTGAGGCCATAACATAACAAGAAACCCCCACGGCAATGTTAGCAACACCATCACTATAGCGGAGATGACGATTCTTTTTTTGTAAATTTTCACTAACGGCGTCAACTCGTCGTCCTCTTGAGGCCATTGCAAATGGAAAAATCCAACAACCAGAGCGTTTGCTGTTATAATGACCAGAGCAAGAAAGAGAGTCCACAAAATGTCCATTATTCTTATTCTCCTAAAAATCCATTAATGACGGCTTGTGTTTTGTCTAAGCCATCACCCTCTGCCATATCGGCGCCCGTCGCAATTACTGCTACGCCTATCCCAACTTCCATCATCATTGTCATAACGCTCTCATTCGCCGTCCCGCCATATTACCGGTTTATATGGAGTTAAGATATAATGCTATACCTCGTAAAAAAACCTGTCAAGCGAAAAAATAAAAAAGCGAAAAAAACGGCATGACAAGGCGGGCAGTTGGGCTTGTCTCAGTTAATAAAATCAAGTTTTTTCAACAGCATGCGCATAACCGTGTCCTGTTCGGTTATGATCCGCGCCTGCGCCCCGACGCCGGGTTTGAGCCGCAGCTTCTCGCCATTCGGCGAAACCAGCCACGGTTCGGCAATGGCGGCCTCCACAATGAAATACGCGGTCAAACCGGTCTCCACGCTGTAATCAGCGGGAATGAGGCGGACCACAGCCTCAAGCTGTCCGAACTTGGAAGGCGGCAGACCGGGAAACCGCAGCGTCACCCGCTGCCCCTCCTTCACCCGCGCCACGTACGCCGCGTCCACCATCAGTTCCGCCTTCAACTCTTCCCCGTCGCCGGGAATAATGCGGACAATCTCTTCCCCGGCCATGATATAGTCTCCGGTGTTGAGCTTGCGCGTTTCACTGATCCTGCCGGAAACCGGCGCGCGCAATGTCGCGTTTTTTATATTCCGCTCCAAATCCGCCATGCGCCGCTCAAGGCTCTCCTGATTTTGCAACAGGCTTTTTATGGCGTCCATTGTTTCCGCCATCCGGGAATTCCGCCACGAGGCGAGACCCAGTTCGTTCTGCCTCAGTTCCCGCTCCAAATCGTCTGTTTTCTGCGGCACTTGCATCTCGGAAGGCAACATCTGTTCCCGTTCCAGTTTCACCCTTGCCGTAGCGATTAACCCGGCCTGCCGCCGGTACTCCGCCATATACGCCGCCGCCCTCACCGCCGCTTCCTCGTCTTCAATCGCCCCGCGCTCATTGTTATTCGTGATGACTGCCAACACCGAGCGGCTCACCCGCATATCCCGCGCCACCCGCTCCATAAGTTTCTTTGTGTTTTCAAGTTCAATGGCGTCCGATGAAACGTCAATTTGCAGCAATATATCCCCTTCATGGATATAACTGTCCTGCGTATAGCGCTTTTCCAACATCTCGCCGCCGGCAAAAGGTCTTACAGTGGAAATATTCGCCGCAGGGCGCAGAAAAGCCGTAACTTTGATAATATCGTCCATAGGGCAGACCAGCGCCCACACAACCGCCCCGCACACCATGCCCAGCGCGAGCAGAATGAACGCGCCCGCAGCGGGCGATGGCTTCAGCATAAAAAATTCCTGCCCTTCGCGGAAGGTCTCCATATCAGTAAACCGCATTACACCGCCGTCCCTTCCCACAACGAGGCGTAGAGACCCTTCCTCGCCAGCAGTTCGCCGTGGGTTCCCTTTTCCATGACGCCGCCTTTGTCCATGACGAATATCACGTCGCAGTTTTTTACGGTGGTGAGCCGGTGCGCGATGATAATGGTGGTGATCCCTCCCCGCACTTTCTCAATAACCCGATGCGCCATGTTTTCGCTCACCGAGTCAAGATTGCTGGTCGCCTCGTCAAGGATGAGAATATCGGGGCGGCCGATCAAAGCCCGCGCCAGAGCCAGCCGTTGCCGCTCCCCGCCGGAGAGGGTGGAGCCGTGTTCGCCGAGTTTCGTGTTATACCGCAAAGGCAGGTTGTTGATGAATTCAGCCGCCCCGGCCTGTTCCGCCGCTTCCACGATCTCTTCGAGCGAGGCGTCTTCTTTGTGCAGGGCGATATTCTCGGCGATGGTCCCGGAAAAGATAAAAACGTCCTGGGGAACATAGCCGATTCGTGAGCGGAGGCTCACCGCGTCAATATCCCTGAGATCGTGGGCGTCTATGCGGACGGAGCCTTCTTCCGGCGAATAAAATTTGAGCAGGAGTTTCACCAGCGTGGTTTTCCCGCAGCCCGAAGGCCCCACAAAAGCCGCCCATTGCCCTTTTTCTATGGCGAATGACAAATGCTCGTAAACCGGTTTTCTCGTACCGTAGCGGAACGTTACATTGTCAAACGCAATCATGCCGTTCAAAGACGCGGGTTTCAACAGGTTCAGCGTGTCGTCCTGTTCCGGTTCCAGTTCCAGTATTTCGCCCACCCGTTCCGCAGCCACAAAGGCTTCCTGCAAACTCGCCTGCAAATTGACCAGCCGGAAGAGGGGCCCGGTGAAATAACCGGAGAGGGCGTTGAAGCTGATGAGCGTCCCGAAACTGAACGCGCCGCTGATGATGAAAGAACTGCCTATCCAAAAGTTGATGACGCCGCATACCCCGCCGATGACACCCGTGAGAAATCCCTGGAGGATGCCGAAACGGCTCGTCTTCCAGCTCGTCCATATCGCCTTCATCTGCAGTTTTTCGTATTCCTCAAACATTCTTGTTTCCGCGTTAAGAGCTTTTACCGTATACGCTCCACTAATAGTTTCCACAAGGCGCGAACTGGTCTCCGCTTCTTCCTGCATAAGGCGAGTGTAATTTTTGCGGAATATTTTGGAGAAAAAGAAAACAATGACGCTGATTAAAAGGACATTAATAATGGAAATGGAGAAAAGCGCCGGGCTTGTTTTGAACAGAATAGGGCCGATGACGACAAGCAGCGCCGTGTCCATCACCACCGACAAGGCTGTTCCCGACAACGCCCCCCGAATTTTTCCGATGTCCCCCAACCTTGAGAGTATCTCGCCGGTCTTCCGCGAATCAAAGAACGAAAGGGGCAGCTTGAGAACGTGGATAATATAGGAAAAGTTAAGCCGCAAGTCAGCCTTGTAAGAAAAATGATTGATGAGGATGCTGCGGAGAACCTCGATGACAACCTGCATTATGACGCTAAAAAGCATAATAATTGATAACGTGGACAAGGTGAATTCAGCTTTTGAAGTTATCACCTCATCTATAACATATTTAAAATAAAACGATACTAATATTCCCAATATAATAACTAATGCGGAGGCGATTGTCACCAGCGCAAACTCCCGCTTATAGGGAAGCAGCAGAGGAATGAATTTAAACAAAATATTCCCCTTTTCTTTTTCTGGTTTGAAGCTGGAGTCCGGTGATAAAAACAGCACATACCCTGACCATATTTTGAGAAAGCTGGAACGTTCCATGCGGTATACGCCTTTTGATGGATCCGGATCCCATATCTCGACTTTTTTGCTATTTATTTTTTTTATAACCACAAAATGATCCGAGGTGAAATTAAGAACAGGAATTTTTACATGCGCTATAAAGGGATAGCCCAGCTTTTTATCCAGGGTTTCATTCTGAACGGCGCCGCGCAAAGGAGCGGCCTTAAATCCCAGTTTCTGAGCGGCGATGACAAGCCCCTGCAAGTTAGTACCAGAGGTGTCGGTGCCGCAGATATGCCGAATAGCGGCGAGCGGTTTGAATAATTTATAATGAGATGCGATCATGGCGAGACAGGCGGGGCCGCAATCAGTCTCATCAAATTGTTGGTGATATTTCATTCGCGCTGTTTTTTTTAATATATTACAGCTCTTTCCTCGCCGTCTTCAAGAATCGTAAAATGTATAGGCCGGTCCCACGTTAGGTTACCATGCATATCTTTCGCCGGTTTCCCATTGACCATGGTGATCACCGTGTTCTCTGTGACGCCTAACGCGATAAGCGGGCTTCCTTCAAGCAGATCCAACGCAATACCCTCCGGCACATTGTTGTACCGAACCCAGCCAACTCGCCTCTCAAGACGGCGCAACCCAATAATTCTATCCTCGAATTCGTTTCGGGGACTGTAATACACGCGCGTTGCCCGCGAAGCGTCCGTTCCGGTCAAATCGAACAGCAGATCATAGTTCTGCAACGCGTCTATGCCAATGATTCCAATTGGCTCGGCATGTATTTTCCGTATGGCGCTTGATGCATCGGTAAAAAAATACCTTTCTTTGAAGGCGTCATTAAAAACAGTCATGCTGCGCGCTCTCACCGCGTAATAATCGTCATTCATCGATCTCACTTTTATATAGCCGTCCGCTTTTGACGCTATGGTCGCGACAGGTAGAATCGAGTTCATCGCACCCGTGTCAACAAGGAAAGGATAAGAGCTTCCATCCACATCCACCGGAATAGTGAAGAGTTTTGCTGTTTTAGCGGCGGGGACGGATTGTGTAAAATGCGTTGGCTTCTCCTTGTGGAGTGTAATAACGTTTTGGGAGAAAGAAATTTCACACCAATATCCGTTGAATGTCTCAATTCCCAGAATGCCGTCAAATCCGTATGGCTCAAGCATCTGTTTCCGCATATCTTCCGGAATAGAGACAATATTTGATTGGGATTGGACGCGGACACCGCC
>JAISCC010000087.1 GCA_031265845.1 Treponema sp. | reverse complement strand
GCCCGGATAAGCAAATGCGTAGCATTTGCAGGGCGGACAAAATGTGGGTGGAGTGAGCCGTGGGAGTGGAGCGTAGCGGAACGACCTAGGCGAACGGAACCCCGAGCCGCCTACTGGCGGCGAAGTGTAAACAGTCCTGTCATGCGTCGTTCTTTTGCTTTACATTATTTTTCACTATTCATATATTTTATTGTATATGGACATACTTCAAAACATTTTCCGCAAAGTGTTATCTCTTTATTTATTCTTTCCATTGCCAATGCCCGTGCTACTTTTTTGCATTTATTTACATCTATTAATTTAGAACGTTCCATTTTCACATTCCATAATTTCCCGGAAACAGCCGTTCCAGGACAATTTTTTACACATTCTATACAATTACCACAAAATGATTTTTCAACAGGATTACCGCATTTTAATTTTGCATTTGTTAAAAATGATGAAATCCTAATACCAGAACCATATTCTTTTGTTACAAGTAAACCGCACTTTCCTATCCACCCTAAACCAGCCCTTGTTGCAACCGTTTTATGCGGTAAGGCTGTTTTATAATCATCGGTTTGAATAACGGTTGTGGTTGTTTGAGCAAATGCTTTATATCCATTTTTTATAAGATATTCTGTTCCTTTTGTAACAATCCTATCCAATAAATCATTGATTCGATAGTATTCTTCATAATAAAATATATTGGGACCTTTATGTATAGATTTAATGAGCTTTGAAGGTAATTTTACCGCGACAGAAATTCCAAAAGGCATTTCTTTGTTTGTAGTTATTCCATTTAAATCGGAAAATCCGATTAAATTTGCACCTTCCGATAAAAGTAAATTTTTAAGTTCTTCCATTATGACTATATTGTATCATTTTTATTTATTTTTGTAAATATTATTTCCACAATATTTTCAAAAAAATGACGCATAACGTTCCGGCTGTTTTACGACGTTTTGCCAGCCCGTATAAGGGCTTTGCGCAGCAAAGACCAGGGCCGACAAAATGTGGGTGGAGGTTTTGCGTGGGAGGCGCAGGGAACCCCGATCTGCCAACGAGCGCCGGACCGCATACAGTCCTGTCATGTTTTTTGGCGTCAAATGTTCCAAGGTATATTTCTAACGCTCAATACTTTACTAGTAGGCGCTAGTAGACGACGCAAAGGCGTCAATCGCCTTTTTTGGTTTCACAAGCCAAAGCAAGCCTCGCGCTTCGCCTGATATGTTCCGGCTTGAGCCACGAAAGCCCCAGAGCGGTTCCCTTGAAAAACGCCTGTATCTCTTGATCAGTCATGGCAAGAATCGTTCGCGCATCCATATATGCGGGCAATATTCCCTCGCTGGTTTTCGCCCCCCTGATTGGCTTCTTGTTGTGAGGGCAAACATCCTGACACGTCGTGCAACCGTAGAGCCTCTGACCCCATTTCCCGGCGATATGCCGGGGGATGGACGCCTCATTTCCCGATGCGTACCACTGAATGCACTTGTTTCGCTCAATGCCGCCGTCGCGCCGGATCGCCTTCGTGGGGCAGGCTTCCACGCAGAAGCCGCATGTCGCGCACACAGATCGGTCTAATTCGGGCGCGTCGCTTTCGAGCGGGTAGGGGAGGGTCATGGCGGCGATGATGACAAGCGACCCCGCTTCCGGCGTTATCACGAGACTGTTGCGCCCCTGGCTGCCAAGCCCGCAGGCAAGAGCCAACGGCTTTTCCGGTATTGGCGAGTTGCAAAAAATTCGATAATTGGAACGGCGGCCGGTATGAATTCCACCGGAATGTATGCCGCCGAATAAGCGTCTGAATGTTTGGGAGAGCTTTTGCAGCCGTTTGACCGCTTCTTTGTAATAGTTGCGCCGCGCAAAAGGCGCAATGTATGCGCGGCAGTTTTCCATCAGAATTCGTTCCGCGCTTTCTTGTTCAGCGTCATCTTCGTTTCCATAAGGCAAAGCTGTCACTAACAGCGAGGGCGAGCCTTCTCCCCAGCGGTCTTTCAGAGCGCCGCAGTCGTGTAAATCGCTTGCGTTTTCAGGAAATATAAATGGAGCGAGAATACGAGCGCGGCTGAATCCGGCGTCCAGCGTCATAGCGCGTATGGTTTCTTTCAAAGATCCCATTATAATGCCCTTCGCGCCGCTTTACGCCGCCATCAGCGGCAGTTCGCCATCCGCCGTATCAAAACGCTCGCCGCATGTTTTATGTCTTCACCCGCCTGCGTATGCAGAACCGTAATGCGGAAAACCGCGGCTTCCAACAGTCCGTAGAGGATTTCGTTGACATCTTTTATCAGAATAGGACAAAATTCTCCTTTTTTCTTGCCTTCAATGACAACGCTTGAAAGAATATGGCGCAACCGTATGGTTCTGCGCCGCACATATTTTTCAGAATCGCCGTTGTTTCTGGCAAGGCTTTGCAGATAATCAAGAATCGCGGAGAGAAGTCTTCGATCTTTCATAATATTGTCTATGATGCAATTAAAAATTGATATGAGCCGTTCGGCGCAACTTTGTCCGGCGTTTTCATTGAGTTTCTGAATGTCAGCCTCAAGCCTGTTCAGCAGTTGCTTTATGCTGTAATTGAATATTTCTTTTTTATTTTTAAAGTAGATATACAGGCTTGTGCGGGTTACAGCGCACCTGTCCGCTATTTTCTGAAAAGTCGTGTTTTCAAATCCTTGCTCAATAAACACATCAAGCGCCTTGCTGAGTATTTCTTCACACCGTTTTTCATGTTCTACCATGATGGACATAGGGCGCATTATACCTTATCGTATTGAAAAAAGTAAGAAGGTATTGATCCATTGGTGATTTCTTTGCAGGAGTCCGCCTTTCTGCCGAAAAACGCCTCAAACCCAGGCTCATCGGAGACAACCCCAAGCTGCCATTGCGGAAATCGCGTCATGAGTCCCGCCATGCCGCCGTATATGACTCTTGCCTCCGTTTTGCCGCCTAGACGCCTCCCGTACGGCGGATTGGTGATGATGAAACCCGCCTCTTTATCAGGCGCAACCGCATGTTTCATGGACATCATCTTGATGTTCGGCGCGAAAGGGAGTTTTAACTCAGGTTGAACGCCGGTTGAAGGTTTTCTCCCCAGCGCAATCTCGTACGCCCTGTTGATGTTGGATTTTGCTATGGAAACAGAACGGGCGTCCTCATCACTTCCATAGACGCGGATGACGCGATTCACATCGACTTTTGCGAGCAATTCTTCGCGTGTCCTTTTCTCCAACACTTCATTATGAAAGGCGAGTCCGGAAATCGCAAATGTCCGCGTCATGCACGGCGCCGCATCCCACGCATACAAGGCGGCTTCTATGGCAATGGTTCCTGATCCGCAAAATGGATCGTAAAGAGGAAACTTTCTGCGCCAATTCGCAAGCAACAGGACAGCCGCAGCCGTAGTCTCACGCAATGGCGCAATGCCGCCCTCGGTCCGGTACCCGCGTTTGAAAAGAGGCTCTCCTGAAAGATCAAGCGACACGGAAACGTGATCTTTTTCGATGTACACCCGTATTTCCGCAATAAAACCCGTTTCAGGCAACCGGTTGATCTTTTGCTTTTCGCACAGCCGCGTGGCCACCGCCTTGTGAACCATAGCCTGTATGCTGGTCTCTGCAGTCAATTTGGAACGGTTTGTTCGCACCTTGCAGACTCGGATGCCAGCGCCTGCGGGAATGACATCTTCCCACGAAGCCGAGTGGACGCCTTCAAAGAGCGTATCAAAGTTGTCAGACGGAAAAGCCGCGATCTCAAGCAACAATCTGTCGGCTGTACGCAAGGACATGAGAGCGCGATAGACGCCTGCAAGATCAGAGTGGAACCGCGCCTTGCCGAAGCCTCCGGCAATGACGGAAAACCCCAGCTTGCGCAGTTCATTGGAAAGCGGCTTTTCAGCTCCAACAGCGCACAAGGCGACAAGCGTCGTGTCGGGCGTCCTGCTTGCGCTAAAAGAAGTCTCCATATTATTGTTCCTTATATTCCTAACTCTCTCATCAATTCCACTGCGCTGTTTTCAGGGCTAAACGCGCCTTCCCCATCGCCACGCGCACCGCCGTCGGTAGACTGCACTTCATTCTTTTCAATAATGCGCCCCCAGTCTTTGAGAATACCGGCTGCGGAGGCTACGACTTTCGCTCCCTGTTCCGCAAGTTTTTCCGTGCCTTTTCCAACAGGAGAGCCGGTCAGCGTAACCCACAAATCGCGGTTTTGTTCAAGCGCAAACCGCGCCGTTATGAGGGCGCCAGATTTTTCCGGCGCTTCGACAACAAGGGTTCCCCGCGCAAGCGCGGATATGATCCGGTTTCTGGCTGGAAACCGCCACTTTGCGGGGCGGGTGCCGGGCGGGTATTCGCTGAGCAAACCGCCGCCCCGCTCAAGGATGCGCCTTGCAAGAACGCGGTTCGCGGTTGGGTAAACCTCGTCAGGGCTTGACCCGAGTACCGCGAAAGTCGGCGCATTCGTCTCAAGACAGCCTCGGTGAGACATGGCGTCAATGCCCAATGCAAGCCCCGACACCACCGAATAACCGAGTCCGCCTAATTCACGCGCAATAGCAAACGCGGAAGCGGAAGCGCGAGGACTTGGATGTCGCGTTCCTACCATCGCGACGAGCGGCGCGTCAGACTCCGGGAGCTTTCCCCGGTAAAAGAGCGCCACCGGCGGATCGTACGTTTCAAGGAGTAGGGGAGGGTAGGCGGGGTCGCCCTTTGAAACGAAGCGAATATTCCGTTTTTCAGCGCGTTCAGCGTCTTTTTCGGCTAGGGACCGAATGTCGCTCATAGTGAAAGCTTTTCGAATGGGATCGCCCATGATCCACGCCAGATCGTCTGTAGAAGAATCAAAGAAAGCGGAATCATCCGCTGAATCAGCTTTTGAAGAGAAAAAATCATACAAAACTATTTTATGACGAGCCTTTACTGGAAGACGCGCAACGCCTAATGCAAGAAGGCTGTCTCCTCTGTCACCCATTCAGCGCCCTGAGCGTTTGTTGTTTCAGTTCCGCAGCCTGTTCAAGCTTGTTTTTGTTTTTGCTCACGATTAATATCTCATCGTATCGCTCTATGGCCCGGCGGTATTCTCCTGCGGTGTAATACGCCCGCGCCAGCACAAACATGGCGTCTGCGGCGCCTTCAGGATTTCCCGAATTAAGATCGATGTAACGTTGGAGATAGGGAATGGCTTCGGAAGGACGGTCAAGTTCAAACACGTAGAGGACTCCAATTCCATAAAGCGGTTTGTCATAGCGTCCATTGAGTTCAATGGCTCGCAAATATCCTTCTTCGGCAAGCCTATAATACTCCTCTCGCCTGTTTCCATTTGTTGCGCCTGGAAAATCCAAGCGCGATTTCGCTACGATGCCTGCGGAAACGCCTGTCATGTAAAAAAGCGCCGTATCTTCAGGATTGTATTGGATGGCGTTTTGCAGGGCTTCCAAAGCCTCGCCATGCTGATTTTTATCCTGCAACCGTGCGGCGAGTATTTTCCAGTACGTTCCGGATTTTGCGCTCGCTTTCATAAATTGATCCAGTTGGCTTTCATACGCAGCGATAGTTTTCTTGAGATCGTCGATAGTTTGGGCGTTTCTGCTGTTGCTTATGTCGGCTACCCTCGCCGCTTCCTGAGAGCGGACTGATATTTTTCGCAACACGACGCCGCCAATGACAAGCAGAGCGACGCCGGCAATCACAAGTACGCCTATAGTGGTTTCTTTTTTCATTTCGCCTCCTTATTTCTTCCATTCCTTTAATTTCGGCAAAAATTGTCTGTGGCTCTCTTTAAGACGGGAATTGACATGCGTATAAATCTGCGTTGTGGTTAAATCAGCGTGACCCAAAAGCTCCTGCACACTCCGCAAATCCGCGCCGCCGGCCAACAACTCCGTCGCAAACGTATGCCGCAACGTATGCACTTTGGAACTGATGCCCGCAAGCTCCGCAATAAGCGCGTAATTCTTCCATATACCTTTTCTTGAAAGCCTTTTGCCATTTTTGCTTAAAAAAAGGGCTTTCGAACGACTCTTTCCAATCAGTTTGGGACGCGCTTCGTCAAGATACCGCTTGAGCCACGCCTTCGCTTGCTCGCCGAACACCACAAGCCGCTCTTTTCCGCCCTTGCCAAGCACTTTCACAATGCCTTCCGAGGCTATATCACTGCAATTAAGGGAGACCGTCTCGGAAATGCGCAACCCTGATGAATAGATAAACTCGTAAATAGCCCGATTGCGAATGCCGAACGGCGTTTTCGTATCGACCAATTCAAGCATACGGTCAACCGTTTCTTTGGTCAGCACCGTCGGCAGATGCTCTGGACGCTTCGGCATTTCAAGGACATCAGCAGGGTTGTCGGTTCTGATGTTCTCATCAATTAAAAAACGAAAAAAAGAACGCAACACCGAAATGACTTTCGCCGCAGTGCGCCCGTCTATATTGTTGACGGAACGCCTTTTCTCAAGATACGCGCCCAAATCCAACGCATGGATTTGGGCTATATCAAGAGACTCGCTGTCAAGCCATTGCAAGAAAAATTGAATCTCTGATTCATACGTTGAAGCGGTAAGCGCGGAGTGGCGTTCCATTGCGACAAGTCTCGTCCGGTATTTTTCCAGTATGCTTTGCAAATTTCTACCCTTCTAAATCTTTCAGTTATTCGATTGTTCGGGGTTTTTAAATTAGAATTTTAGAAATTTGAAAAGAAGCTTAAAGCCCATGTATCAGCAACCGTTACATACCGCCCATTTGTTTCCGCAGGATCGCCGGTTTTTCAAGTTCGTCTTCGGTAAAGATGTTCGGTCTGCTTGGAGCGCCGCCACCAGGCGAGCGTTTGCCGCCGCCCAGAATGTCTCCCCATTCATCAGATTTGATGAAATCTCCATTTTTCTTTATTCCGGCGTTTCCGCTTGGTTTTTCGCTCTTTTGTTCCTTATTCTTCAGAAACCCTGTCGCAATAACCGTCACCCGCAACTGATTATCCAGCGACAAGTCCTGACTCGCGCCCGCAATGATGACGGCGTCCGGGTCGGCGTTAGATGTGATGATCCTGACCGCTTCGTCGAGTTCGGTAAGGGCGAAATTTTTATCGCCGGTAACATTAACCAGAATTCGAGTCGCGCCTTCGATGGAGGTGTCTTCCAGCAAAGGGTTGTCAATGGCCGCTGATGTCGCTTCGGCGACGCGGTTGTCACCAGCGCCATACCCTATACCCATCAAAGCCTCGCCCTGTTCCTTGATGGTGGTCTCAAAATCCGCAAAATCAACGTTGATAAGTCCGGTTCCCGTGATGATGTCCGAAATACCCTGCACCGCCTGACGAAGCACATCGTCTGCCTTGAGGAACGCTTCTATAATGGGGGTATTTCTCCCCACAATGCTCAATAGATGCTGGTTTGGTATCACAACGAGGGTGTCAACCGCTTGCCTCAGCTTGACAATGCCTTCTTCGGCAAGGTGCATCCGATGGCGCCCCTCAAACTCGAAGGGTTTTGTCACCACGCCAACGGTGAGCGCTCCCACTTCCCGTCCAATCTGCGCGATAACCGGAGCCGAACCCGTACCGGTGCCGCCGCCCATGCCTGCGGTTACGAAGACCAAATTCGCCCCACGCAGGACATCGGCTATCTTTTCCCTATCCTCGTTTGCGGCTTTTTCTCCGATTTCAGGCTTTCCGCCCGCTCCAAGCCCCTTGGTCAACTTTGATCCAATTTGCACCTTGATATTAGCCTTGCATTTGTTCAAATCCTGGACATCAGTGTTGGCGACGATAAATTCCACGCCGTGAAGCCCGCATTCGATCATACGATTGACCGCATTGGAACCTCCTCCTCCGGCGCCGATCACTTTAATATAAGCAGGTGTTGGATTTAAGACTTTTTCATCAAGCACTTCAACATTCATACACCCCTCCCCATTTTTTCTATTATAGAGTCTTTCGCAATTATTATCAAGAGGGTTTTGTCACGAGCCTGCATATTAATCATATTTTATACAAAATCGTTTCCAAGCCATTCGAAGAATCGGGCGATAATGGAAGGTTTGGATGGCGCTTTCTTTTCACGCGCTGGACGCGGGACATGCGCGTCCGATTCCGGGCTTACCGGTATATAGGACTGTTGTTCGCGCTCAAATCCCAACAGAAGCAATCCGAGGGCTGTTGAAAAAATGGGGCTGCGGTATTCGCCGGCAAGACCCATAACGGGAAGGGGAAGCCCTATGCGTACCGGCGCCTTAAAGATAGACGCCGCAAGCTCTGCGGCTCCCGCAAGGAGAGCGCCTCCGCCGGTAAGCACCACTCCGGCTCCAAGGGATCTGGTATAGTAAATCTTGTCGAGTTTTTCCTTCACCATCATAAAAATTTCTTCCATTCTGGGGCGTATGATGGCTAGAATTTGAGAACGCGGTATGAGCATCGGGGGTCTTCCGCCAACGCCAGGCACCGGAATGTCCGTGTCGGTGTCCATGACGCCTTCCCAGCAACAGCCGTCCTCTATTTTAAGCTTCTCCGCTATATCGTAGGAGACAGACTTCATCTTTGATATGTCGCTTGTGATAAGCGTACTTCCCACCGGTATTGATGCGTTGGAGAAAGGCACACCCTCGGAATAGACCAGCACGTCGGTGGTGCCGCCGCCTAAATCAATGAGCGCAACGCCCATCTCCATTTCTTCCGGCGTAAGCGCCGCCCTGCCTGCGGCAAGCGTCTGCAACACAACTTCATTCGCCACGAGCTTCGCGCCATTGACGCATTTGATAAGATTTTGCTCGCTGGTGACAGAACAGGTGACAAGATGCACCTCAGCCTCAAGGCGCACGCCAATCATGTTGAGCGGATCACGAATGCCTTTTTGATCATCAACGATAAAACTCTGGGGTATGACCTGCAAAATGCGCCTGTCCATCGGGATCGCCACGGCTTTTGCCGCGTCTATAACGCGGTCAATGTCGCTCTGCGCGATTTCTTTCAAATTCTTGTTGTCTTTATTTCTTCCGGTAACTCCGACAACCCCGCGTGAATTGATGCCTTCAATATGATTTCCGCCGATGCCGGGCCAACACAGCCGCACTTCGTGTCCGCTCATCACTTCAGCGGCTTCAACCGCGATCCGTATTGATTGAACGGTCGCCTCTATATTTACAACCACCCCTTTTCTAAGCCCGTTTGAGGGGCATATTCCCACGCCGATAATTTCAACTTGCCCTCGCTCGTTAGGTTCGCCAATCATGGCGCATGTTTTAGTTGTCCCTATGTCCAAGCCCAAAACAAAATTGTCATTCGCCATTAGTGGAAACCTCCTTTGGGGATAAATACCGGATCATTGGAGCGATAGTCAATTTCATCCGTATTATACTCTCTCTCCACAGTTTTGACGGCGAGCAACATTTTGCTGATATAGGCGTCGTCAAGCTCCGCGTTCATACGAACCCTGATGGAAGACGATTTGGGATACACGATCAGATCGTACAAATCAAGCCGATACTCTCCAGTTATTTTCCAATCAATTTCAATTTCAGATATATGGCTGAGTAACGCTGATGAAACGGTCGACATTGTTTTCAAAAGATCCACGACAGAAGAATGAAATTGGGCGCCCGCATACGGGTTCTGCATATTGGCGTCCGTAATGATCGGAAGATGCATATTTGAGGGAACGCTTTTGCCTTTCTCAAACACTTTGCCTGTTTCGTCAACATATTGAAGAACTCCGGCGCCGCCGGCGAGCGACATAACCATAGCGGCGGGCTTTCGCGCTTCAAGCGTAATGACAAGCGTATCAGGGAAACGTTTCTCAACAACGGCGCCTTTTATCGCCGCAATGGCAAGAAGATTCGCTCTAACTCGTGTTTTATTAATCATCCAGTAGGTCTGGTTTTCAATTCCGGCTCTCGCCAAGACATCCGCTCGCTCCATATTGAGGATTTCAGTTACTTCAATGCGTGAGATAGGCAAAAACGATCTTCCCGCGTACGTGACGCCGCCCGCCAGAAAAGCTATAATAAGTAGAAAAGCCGCGCTTGCCAAAAGCGCAAAAATCACCCTTCTTTTCTGAATCGGTATTCTGTCTATGAGTAATCTTAAAGTCAGCCTATCATCCGTCACTGAATCCTCTTTTAGCATGGTCTTATTATACATATTTCTTTAACTTTGTGAAGCGTACTTTTGTGAAAATTTATAGAAGAAGGCAAAACAGGCGGCATAGGCATACGAAGATGGAAGATGTGGTAGGGCGGCCGTATCGTTGCGCAGAAGCAAGGGGGTAGGGTGGAGGAAATAGTTCCCCATCGTGTAGACAATACGGCTGTGATTTGAGTCTTGTTCCATTCCGGCGGCTACGGAAACCAACTAGCGATGGCACCAGACTCGCGTCAGCAACGGACAATGGACAAAAACGCGGACCGAGTGACGCGCCGCTTCTTCCCGCGCTTTTGTCCATTTATGGGCGGGAGGATAAAATGACTTTACTATTGATAATGTATATTCTGTCTACCTGCGTCAATTTCTTTTCATTGCGGCTGTTCTTTGCCAACTGCCCGCTCTAAAACGGCTCGGCAGTACTGGCGACTACTTCCGCCGTCGATACATCAAGAGCCTTGACCCGCAGCCTTCTGAATTTATCCCTACCGGAAATAGTTCCGGTAATAACCATATTGGCGCCCATGAATTTACCGATAGATATTGCGGAATTTTCATCCACTTCGCCGGACATCTGGAAATTCTGTTCCGCCCTGATTCTGTCAAGACTTCTTCTGTCAACAATCTTGAAGCTGCGGTTTCTTGAAGAGACAAGTATATGCTCAAGTTCTTCGATAACAAACTGCGCCAGTTCGGCGTCTTCGGAGCTTATATTTATGATTGCCAATATAGAATTATCAGGTATTGTCCGCAACAATTCTCTACCGGTTCTTTGCAGGGCTCCTTCAATATCGTCCGGCTTCGCGGCGTTTCTTGCCGCCGGAGCCGCAACAGCGTCTGTATCCTCCGGTTTTGGGCGCGTACTTATCGCCGCCGTATTCGTCAGGGAAAAACCGGTGATAAGATTCCTGCCATTTGAACTTGATATGCTGACGCTCACCCGGCTCCTGTTTTTCCGGGAATCAATGGCTAGCTTTTTCGCTCCCGCAACATCCTCCATCGTTTTTTTCTTTGCCGCGTCATATACTGCGGAGCGGACTTCGAATGTATGGTTGCCATCGGCGACTATTCTTCTTTTTGATGTCCCGGCGCTAAGTTGTCCGATATAGCTTCCGTCCTCGTACACTATGGCGGAAACCCCCACTGGCCCGCTGTAGGTAAAAATTATTTCCGATTCGCCGTCATATACAAGCGTTTCATCCGCCGCCCATTTTCCGCCTGCGAAGGCAAGGGAAGCCGCCGTCACGAAACAGGCGCAGAAAAGCGTTTTTTTCATATAATTGCCTTTTTATGACAATAGTTTATCATGTTTGTATGCGTCTGTCAACTCCATTTTCCGGGCCGCAAGCGGCGGGATACAACGCTTTGTACACCTTAAAGTAAGACGCGCCCGTTTCTGGTCCCGCGCCGCAGATGTCTTTTGCCAACACCGACAGCCGCTCCAAGCCATACACCGGCGCTTCCCCTACCCGCTCCCGCCGGTATTCCTTCTCGTTGCAAGCCTGTACGACATCAATCATTTCGTTGTTTCTATATTCATAACCCCAGAGCAACGATGATAAAGAGCGTTTTTTCTCTCCAATCGGGATAAGAACGGCAATCGCGTCTGCGATACGCAGCCCTTTTGGGAGCTTGCGATTCATTTGATTGACAAATGCGGCAGAATCGAAGAAATCCTGCGTATCAATTAAGGCGACTTCTCCATTTCCGGTGACGCCGATAGACAAGGGGGCCGCTATTTCCAGTTTTGGCAAGGGATTAAACCCCTGTGAGTATTGGACTGGGACGCCAGCCCGCAAAAACGCCATGTAAAATATTTCCATGAGGGACAGATGCGAATAGAACACAGCCTCTTCTTTCTTGGAAAAACTGAATATAATCCGCCATGAAGGACGCTCATACGCGCTGTTTTGCGACTGCCGGTCTGGCAACTCTTTATAAAGCGTTTTATTATCATGTATTATATTTTTTACTATAACATGATCATTATTGCAATTTCCGCACAATGACTTACATTTTTCAATACATATTGATGTAGTTTCTTCTGCTTTTGAACGCATCAACTCTTTGTGTAGATAGCCTTTTGCCATGCCCGTTCCAATATATCGCCACGGAAGCGTGTCACTCTGCGTGTCGCCAGCGTCTTTTTCGGCGAATATCTCCTCAACGAGTTCTTTGTGATCTTCAAGAACGGAACGCCACGCATCTTTATTGAGATATTCGCTCCATGCGTCAAGGCAGCAGCCTTTGTTAAAAGCGTCCTCAATGACCGCCCCCACCCTGTCATCGCCCCGGCTCAAAACGCCTTCTATTACGGAAATAAACGCATCCTGTACGCCGACCTTGTGTCCCAGCGGTTGCAGTTTGTTTCGTATAAATTCAAGCTTTTGACGGCTTGCCGCTTCGTCAAGTTGCTTCGCCCATTGAAAAGGGGTATGCGGTTTGGGGATGAACGTACCGACGTTGACATTAAAATGCATATTGGTTCTACGGGCGACTTCAAGCGTAAAATCAACTATTTCAACTTCTTCATCAGCAAAAGACGCCTCGCCTTGCGCCGTATATGCGTCTGATTCGCTTTCTTCCATCGCCGTTTTGATTGGCAATCCGATCATAAAGTAAAATTTCGCGCCGCGCCACCCCTTTTTCTTTGCTTCAAGGAGGATGTTGATCACATTTTCCCGCGAAACCTCTTTATTTATCATCATTTGCCATGAATCTACGGGCGTTTCTATGGCAAAAGTGAGACCGCTCTTCCTTACTTTGGAGATTTTATCCAGAAGCGGCAAGGAAAATGTCGATACACGTAAAGATGGAAGCTGAAACGATATGTGATCCCGCATATGAGCGGCGTTGAGGCTGTCAATAAGGGATTCAAGTCCGTTGTAATCCCCTGATGAAAGAGAAGAGAGGCTTATTTCATGGTACCCGCCCTCTTTGATAAAGGCGGCGGCTTCTTTCTCAATAATTTCCGCCGGCTTTTGCCTCATGGGTCTATACCAATATCCCGCGTGGCAGAACCTGCACCCGTTTGGACAGCCGCGCATGATCTCCACCGCTCCATGGTGCTGAACGACTTTCATGTTCGGAACCGGAAAAACTGCGGCGCTCGCCTCCCTTCGTGAAAAATCAGCGTCAACGGCGCGGCGTACCGGCGCGCGCCTATCCCCTGTCCATACCGAAGGGTGGGAAACCATCAATGCAAGCATCGCCGCTTTTCCCGCTCCCGCAATTTTCAACGCGGCGATCCGCTCCATAAGCTCAAAAAAGCCGGATTCGGCCTCGCCGATCCAAAAAGCGTCAATAAAACGGGCGTATGGCAGAGGGTTTGACGCGCAGGGTCCGCCCATAATGACTATGGGCGCGTTTTCTTTTCGTTCATCCGCGTGGAGCGGAACGCCCGCAAGCTCTAGCATCGCAAGCGCGTTGGTTATGCCAAGCTCATAGCCGAGCGTAAACATAAGCGCGTCAACATCCCCCAACGCGACGCCGGTGTCCAATCCGTAAAGCGGAATTGCGTTGCGCTTGAGGAACGCTCTGAAATCAGGCGCGGGCATAAAGGCGCGGTCGCAGGAAACATCGTCAATGCCGTTCAGGCGGTTGTACATGATGCGAAGCGCCTGGTTGGACATGCCGATTTCATACAAATCGGGAAAGGCGATGACCGTTTGCAAAGCCGCGCTCTTTCGGGCGAGCCTGCCGTATTCGCCTCCTACATAACGGACGGGTTTCTCAACGCCCAAAAGGTGTTTCCCAAAATCAAGGGGATTGACATAGGTACGGCAATTCACGGATAAATCTTCCTCCCCTTCTCGTCTCCAACGCCAGTGTGTCTGAAAAAATATGTGTTGACGACATCACGCCACTGGCGGGCGTTCTCAAGCTGCCGTTCCATACGCGCCTTCACGCTTTCAAAAACAGCGCCGCCGAGCTTGTCTTTTAACCCAATCCATGCGTCAAGCATGCCGCTCGCTTCATCATACCCTTCAAAGTGGGCGTCATAGATGTTCTGGAGCAACGTTTTTCCGTTCTTCATTACATAGTTATAGGGAATTCGATGGAAAAAAAGCAAAAGCTCTTCGGGACAAGTCGCCGGATCCGCGAACATCGCGGCGTTTTTAGGCGCGTATTGCTCCGTGTAACCGGCGCCTGCGGGGGTTCTGTCTACGCCAATAGCTCTATAGTCGGCGCGGTGGTATGTGCCCCATTTCGAGAATTCATACGCCTCGATGTTTGGTCCGTAATGATGTCCGGACTCCACCATGAAGCAAACGCCAAAAGGCGCGTTGTACTTTTGGTATGTTGGGTATGAATCAAGGAGTATTTTAGCGACGCTCCGGCTGACGCTCCCGTCGCCGGGAAACGTGAGCCGGCTCCATTCATCAGCGATTTCATGCGGGCGCAGGGAGGGGTTCCACGCAAGGCGTCCGTACCCAAAAAAATTCGCCTGCGCCAGGGTATGCCCGGTCCAGTTGCCATCAAGCCCCGTATTCCCCACAGCGGCAAGCCCGTCAATACGTCCGCTTGCAAGAAGCGAGCGGATTGTTCCGGCGTCTGCGGTCGTCCCATATCCAGTGTCGAATTTCATCACATCGCTCCACATCCACGGCAAAAAGCACAGATCTATCTGTTGCCCGGTATATTCCTGGGTTATCTGCAACTCCATGACGCACCGGGTCTTTTCAAGCGCGCCGAACAGCGGAGCCACCGGTTCCCGCACCTGAAAGTCATAAGGTCCATGCTTTATTTGCAGGATGACGTTATCGTCAAACCGTCCGTCAAGGGGCTTAAAATTATCAAAGGCGGCGCAAGCGCGGTCAATGGCGGCGTCCCGCCAATCTTGTACGCAGTTGTACACGAAACACCGCCAAACGACCTCGCCGTTGTGCGGCGCGAGCGCTTTCGCAAGCATATTCGCGCCTTCCGCGTGGTTTCTCCCATACCGGAACGGTCCGGCCTCGTATTCGGAATCGGCTTTGACCAGAAAACCCGCCAAATCCGGAATATAACGGTAGATGAGATCCGCCTTGTTTTTCCACCACGCGGCGACCCCTTCATCAAGCGGGTCCGCCGTACCTATTTCAGCGTGCGGAGCGCCGAAGTTAATGCTGATCATAAGCCGGACGCCGAATGGCCTGAAAATATCCGCGAGTTCCGCGACTTTCGGCAAGAATTTCCCGCTAATCAATTCCTTTGCCGCGCCGCGCACATTTACATTGTTGATTGCAATCCGGTTGACGCCCACAGACGCCAAGAGGCGGGCGTAGTCCTTGACGCGGGCAGGATCGAATTCGACGCGGTTGTCGTTGAAGAAGAGAGATCGCCCCGCATACCCGCGTTCCACGCTGCCGTCAAGGTTGTCCCAATGGTTGATCATGCGCAGTTTTGAAACCGGCGCGTCAGCGATGTCAAAGCCGAAAACAAACTGGTTCAGGGCAAGCAGGCTGACAAACCGGTACACGCCGTAGAGAACGCCCTGTTCGTCAGCCCCTCCAATGACTATCTTCGAACCTACAGTCCGGATGACAAAACCCTCGCTCTTCTGTTTTGGAAGAGAAAAGCCGTATCTGGCATTGAGATGATCTATGATTCCGAGCAGAATGCGCTTCCCATCCGCATTTTCATCCGTTTTCCGGTTTTTTTGAGCGACGCCGAAACAGAGCGCCAGAGCAAGCCGCAATTCCTCCGCCGCGTTCTCTATGATGATTCCCGTTCCCTCGTACACTACGTTTTCAAGGAATTCCGGCATATCTCCAATGTCTTTTGGAAATCCGCGTTTTTGAAACCAGCAGTCGCGTTCAATTACATTTGTCATAAAAACTCCTTTTATTATCGTATCATACATTGACATTTTATTTAATATACGGTATGATTATAGCTATATGAGAAAGATTATCAGCTTCTTTTTTATTTGTCAGTTCATCTCTTGCGCATCCGGCCCCGTAGATACGCCTGAAGGAGCGACGGCCGACAAACTCATCCAGTTGGGGCAGGAAGCTTCGGACAAGAACAAATACGATCAGGCGCTCCAGTATTATCAAGCCGTCATAGACAGATTCCCAACGCAGATAGACAGCGTGTGCGGCGCGGAGTATGAGATTGCGTTTATTCATTACAAGCAAAAAAAATATAGTCTCGTACGACAGGAGTTGAACGCCCTGCTCGCCCGGTACGATGAACCAGATGCGGAATTGCTTCCCGGAGAATATAAAACACTCGCCACTATTGTGCTTGACAAAATAAGGCCGGATAAGGGCTAGCAACGAAATGACCGTCATTCATGTCCTTGAACCATTCGCTTCCGGCGTTGTCACCGCCGTTATAAACATAATACAGCAATTGCCCGGCGTGGACTATGTTGTAGTGCATGGCTCCCGATTGTGGATTGAGGATATTGAAAGCGTTAAAAAAAAATTCCCCCCAGGAGTCGCTTTTATAGAGTGGGCGGACGCTCAAAGAGAAGTGAGTTGGCGCGATTTTCTCGCTTTGAAATCGCTTATAAAAATACTCGCCCCTTACAAAAACGCCAATGCCATTGTCCATTTGCATTCGTCGAAAGCCGGCTTTTTGGGCAGGCTGGCGTGTAAAATACTGGGCATAAAAAAGGTGATCTACACGCCGCACGGGGCGTCTTTCATCCGTACGGATATAGGATTTTTTAACAGATGGTTTTACCGGTTTCTTGAAAAATTGGGGGGGAAGTTCGGCGGAATAATAGTCGCATGCGGACGTTCCGAGGCTGAGTTATATAAAAACATGGCGGATCAAGTGATCGTCATATCTAATGGGGTTCCTATCACCCGCCCTGTGGAAGAAAAGTTCGTCGCCTTGCAAAATCCTGAAGAAAAAACCATCGTTATGTTCACAGGTATTGCAAACGTTCAAAAAAATCCGGAATTGTTTAATGCAATAGCGGCGTCTTTGTCCGGTGTGCGTTTCTATTGGGTTGGAGACGGTCCTCTCTGCTCCAAACTCGTATCCCCCAATATCACCGTAACGGGTTGGACGGATAAAGACACGGTCAATGGGTACCTCGACCGGTGTCTGGTCTACCTCGCCACCTCCAAATGGGAAGGGTTGCCGTATGGGGTGGTTGAGGCGATGGCTTCCGGGTGCGCCTTGCTTGTAAGCGACGTGTACGGCAACCGCGACCTTGTGATCGCGGGGGAAAACGGTTTTGTATACAATGACGCAAATGAAGCGGTGATGTTGTTGTCAAAGATGCTCGAAGAGCGGGAGGCCACTCTCGCTATGGCGAAGAAAAGCAGAGAGATTGCGGAGAGTGAGTACTCGGTTGAGAAAATGGGGAAAAAGTATAGGGCTATCTACGAGACGATGGGGGGGGGGGGGGGCAAAATCTGCGGCGTAGCGTTTAATTAGCGATAAGCGTGTTTTAGCCCTATTTTTTAATTGAGAATATTCTAAAGCCTGTTGG
>JAISCC010000008.1 GCA_031265845.1 Treponema sp. | reverse complement strand
TGTCATTACAAGCGTTGAATGTTCGTCTTTATATTCATGGATTAAATCCATCATTATTTTTTGGCTTACCGGGTCAATTCCTAAAAACGGCTCGTCCATTAACAACAATTCCGGCGTTGTCGCCAATGTACAGGCTAAAGACAGGCGCCGTTTCATGCCGTTTGAATAATATCCGGTTAATTTTTTTATATGCTCCCCAAGCTCAATTTTATTCAAAATAGACAGCGTCAATTCTTTATCCGGTCTTTTGTTTGCGCTTAAAAACTGTAATTTCATATTTTCATAACCGGAAAGCCGGGGATAAAACCCCAACCCCTCAGGCATATACCCGATTTTTTCATCAGATGTTAAATTCCATTGGACGCGGACTTTATGCGGCTGTATCAATTTTCCAATCAACCGAAGCGGCGTCGTTTTTCCCGCCCCGTTATGCCCAAGTATAGCCACAATACCGCCGCGTTTGATTTTTAGTGAAAAATTTGTTAAAACCATGCTTTTTCTGCCATAAGAATATTGGATACTTTCAATTTCTAAAACGTTTCCTTCCATAATGTCATTTTATACTATTTTATGTGTATCATGTCAATAGTAAAAAATTTCAGGCGTCAAGGATGGCGTCTGCGGAGGCAAATTGGGGGCTAAAAAAGACATATAACTTAAAATATCCGCATCTTTCGGCATCTGGCATGTCAAGCGGGCTTTGCGGCGCAAAGCTCTTGCCATTTTCGCCTTGTCCGTCTTCGTGGGGGCGATGACGAGCGTCGTCTTCCTGCTGAATTTCGTTTTCGGTACGCGCTCGCCGGAAACCGGATTATCCCCGTAGGCATCCGCCAGTCTCGTGGTTCAGCGCCATCTGTTTTTTGTTAAACCGGATGGAGGAATCGGCGAAAACCCGCGTCGCGTCAATGGTCTTCTCCTCCACAATGTGGCGTTCAAAATCCGGCTGTAAAAGTTCCGCGTCCGTCTTTTGAGAGATTGCCTCCAAAAGAACGCCATCCAGCCTATTATGCGTCCAGTGGCAAGAATTCCATGCAACCGCCATAATACCCCCCCCCCCCCCGAATATTTTTGCATTGCCGTCATCTGCCGTCACATTTAAGATACCACGCGGAACGTATGGTTCGCAAACCGCAGGTTCGCGCTTGTCATGCGAGGCTCATTTCAACAAAATTTATGCGCATTGCGCGGCGCAACGCGCATAACGTTCCTATACAATTTGTCTCATTGCGTATATAATCCCAAGCAGTTTGCGGAAAAGAGGAAGGAGAAATTATGCCGTTTGCAATTATTCCCGAACCGGCGTTAATACAGGAGCGGGACGGTTTTTTTGAATATATGGGGTTGCCCGTCATTGAGGGTGATTTTCAGAGTGAAGCGTCCGTCTTGAAGGAGCAGTTTGCGCTGGTGTCGGCGTCCCAGGCGGAGGCGCGGCGTTCGCCCGCTTTTTCCGGTGTGGATGCGGCGAGAAAGATCATCTGCAAAAAAGATGAATCATTGGGGTCCGAGGCGTATACGCTTGCCATTGGACGTGAAGCCATTGAACTAAGGGCGAGTTGTGGACGCGGCGCGTATCACGGCTTGCAAACCCTGAGACAGCTTTTTTTGTCAGGCGAAAAAATCTCCTGCGCCCGTATTGAAGATGAACCGCGATTCGGCTGGCGGGGCTTTATGCTTGACGCATCGCGGTACTTTTATACGGTTCCTTTTATAAAAAAGCTCATTGACGCCCTGTCGTTGCACCACATCAACGTGTTTCACTGGCACCTTACCGATGATCAGGGCTGGAGGCTGCCTGTACCGGAATATCCGCTCCTCGCGGATATAGGCTCAAAGCGGGTGGACCGCCGTTTTTTGAGAGAGCTTCCCATAGGCGGCTTTTACACGGAAGGCGACATTCGGGAGATAGTCTCCTTTGCGTCCGCCCGCCATATTGAGGTGACGCCGGAAATAGACTTTCCCGGACACGCAAGCGCAATTCTCACCGCATACCCGGATCTGGGTTGCACGGGCGGACCCTACCGCGTTGAAGATCGTTTCGGCATATTCGACGATGTTTTGTGCGCGGGCAACGACGCGATTTTTGAGCTTGCGGACGCTGTGTTTAATACGGTGGCGCGGCTTTTTCCCTCGCCGTATGTCCACATAGGCGGCGATGAGGTGCGCCTCACCCGGTGGACCCGGTGTCCAAAATGCAACAAACGCCTTGCCAATGCCGGACTAAAAAATATGCCGGAATTACAAAGCTGGATAACGGCGAAACTCGTATCCATGCTTGCGGAGAAAGGCAAGACAGCCATAGGGTGGGATGAGGTGTTGGAGGACAGCCCGCGTTACACGTTGCCAAAAGACGTTGCGGTCATGTCGTGGCGGGGCGCGGAGGGCGGCAAAGCGGCGGTCAAACGCGGACACTCGGTGATCATGTCGCCGAACACCGAAGGCTGTTATCTGGACTACCGGAATTACGGAGACATGGAGGAACCCGGCCAATTGGGCGTTTCCACTGTGTGCCAGTCGTATTCCATGGATCCAGTCGCCGGCATGTCTGAGAGCGAGGCGGCGCTGGTCATGGGCGGTCAATGCAATTTGTGGTCTGAGCTTATCTATGCGGGAAGAATCGCGGAATACATGATCTTTCCGAGGATCGTCGCGTTTGCCGAGAATATGTGGACTCTCCACAAAGACTTCGCCAATTTTGCCCGAAAACTGCCCGTTCACCGGCAAAGGCTTGACCTGTTGGATATCGTCCAGTATCGGGGCAGGTTGGAATAGCGTATTTTTCCGTTAAAACGCGCTTTATCGCGCTTTAACGTCCGGTACCGCTTGACAAAATTTTTCCATTTTGCTAACATGTATCTAACATAGTCGATGATAAGGTAAAAAGGGTCGTTGGCGACCCTTTTTTTATATGCTTGGGAGGAAAGGTGCAGTTTACGGCGCGAAAAATGGACGCTTTGTTTGACTTGTTGCATCCTGTTGTCAGCGGTCTCAATATGATTCTGGTGGAGGCGGCTGTCGCGCGGCGGAAGGGAATCGTCCACATAAAAATCGTGGTGTATAAAGACGGAGTTGTCGGCATTGACGATTGCTCAAAGGTACACCGCGCTGTGGCGCCTCGTCTGGATTTGGCGTTTCCGAAAGAAGACTTTTCCGTGGAGGTGTCTTCTCCGGGCATAGAGCGTCTTTTCAAAGACGCTTCCGAATTCGCCCTGTTTATCGGGCGGGGCGTCCGGTGCTACCGGACGGACATATCCGATTGGACCGGAGGCGTACTCAAGTCGGCTGATGAAACGCGGATAGCGCTTGAAAATGAACAAGGAACGATAGTATTGGAATACGGAGTTATTGCAAAAGCAAAATTAGATAAATCTTACGAAGTCTATTCCCGGGAATAGACAAATGGGGGCAAGTCTTGGAAATAGATGTATCAGAAGCGTTTAACCAACTCATGCAAGAACGTAATATGTCCGAGGAACATATCTGTAGGACTATTGAAGATACCCTTTTAGTCGCGTACCGCAGGCGTTATAAAATACCTGAGAAAACAAGGGAGACAGTTAATGGAAAAGAAGTGTCTGTTCCGGTTCCTGTCAACGTGGTCGTGCGCTTTAGCGATGAAAAAAAAGTTTCGATCTTTGCAAAGAAGAAAATTGTCGATGCGGAAGAAGACGGCATCAGCAGTCCGGTTTTTGAAATAGATTTGGAGGAAGCTCGCAAGCTCAACCCCGATGCGGAAGTCGGGGATGAAATACTCATACCGGTAGACCCCAAGGAGTTCAATCGTTCTTCCATTAGGAGCGCCAAGCAGACCGCGCAACACTCAATACGGAACATTCAGAATACCAGCCTGTACGATGGATACAAGGACAAGATCGGAGAAATTATCATTGGATACTATCAACGGGAGCGAGGGGGCGATATTTATGTTGATCTTGGAAAGGTCGAGGGCATCCTGCCGAAACGGAACCAGTCTCCGCGTGAATCGTTCCATCTGAACGACCGCATCAAAGCGATGATATCCGATGTTCGCAAGTCATCCGCTGGCATTGAAATTGTCCTTTCAAGGACGCATCCTGATTTTGTGCGGGCTATTCTCATGCTTGAGGTGCCGGAGGTGTACGATAAAACCGTGGGAATTCACCGTATCGTCCGCCAGCCCGGGTATCGCACCAAGATAGCGGTTTTTTCTACGAAGGAAGATGTCGATCCGGTGGGCGCCTGCGTGGGGCTTAAGGGCGTACGCACCCAAGCCATCATCAAGGAACTGGAGGGGGAGAAGATCGATATTCTCAAATACGATACGGATCCCTGCAATTTTATTAAAAACGCCCTGTCGCCGGCGACCATTGCAAGCGTTATTGTTCTTGATGAAAACAAGCGGCAGGCGCTCGCGGTTGTAGACGACTCGCAGTTGTCGCTTGCCATTGGGAAACAGGGCAACAACGTAAAACTTGCCAATAAACTGGTTGACTGGAGCATCGACATCAAAACAAAGTCTCAATTTTCGGAAATGGACATCAACGTCGATTCCAGACGCGCCGCTTCCGAGTTGTTCGCAGACGCCGAAGAGTACGCCAGAATTTCGGAGCTTCCGGGCGTTGATCCAGAGGTCGCCGAAATACTCAAGAACAACAACGCGGATTTTATTGAGGATTTTATCAAATGTACGCCCGAACAGCTTGAGGAGATGAATTTGTCGTCCGAGCGGCTCGAGGCGTTGCGAAAACTCATAGAAGAATATGTGGATATTGTTGAGGAGGAAGAGGAGGAACTTGCGGAAGAAGCGGATTCCGCCGCCGAACTGGAGGACGCCTCTGAAATGATTGAAGAAGTCGAAGAATACGAATGTCCCGAATGCGGCGCTAAAATAACTCTTGACATGACCAGTTGCCCGAATTGCGGGGTTGGATTAAGTTTCGAGTACGCAGAGGAGTGATGTTCTTCACGAACAAATAAAAGGTGGAATATGGCTGAGGAATTAGACAACACAAGCCCAAAGGCAGAACTCATTAAACAGACGCATCCCAAACGCGAAACGACGGCGGAGGAAAAGCTGGTCGACAGGACAGATATGCCGTCTGGGGAGAAAAACGTCGTTACCGGACAGGGGAAACGCCGTAAAATTGTGGTGAAAACAACAAAATCATCTGCGATTCAAGCGATTCAAGGGAATGTAACTGCAAACGCCGGCGCATCGCCGGCGCATGGGGCGGCTCCGGCTTCAATGGGGCAAAACAGAAAACTTCAGCCGAAGGTTGTTGCTGTCACAACCCGCGACGCCGCTGGCGGCGATATTATTCCGGTCAACGAGGCGAAAGACAAAACGAAAGATATTGAGGCGACGCCTGCGGTTGAGGAAGTGAAGGTTGCGGATCGCCGTGCGGATCGCAGTCAGGAAGACGAAAAAAAAGAGAGCTCTGTTCCTGAAAATGCCTTTGGCGCCGCAGTCTCTGACGTTGTTGTTCCCAATTCCAGCGACGCCGCCGCGTCCAACGCCGCCACAGGCGCCACAGGCGGCGCAGACGCAAGCGGAGACCAGACGCCGGCGAAGCCCGCCACGCTGAAAGAAGTGTCCACCTTCCAAATATCCCAACGTCCTCATGTGGTGGTGGGACGGGTCGGCGGGCGGCAGGTTGGACCCCGCAATCCTGACAACCGCCGCAACCAGGGGGCGAGGAGCGACGGCTTTGCGGGAAGAGGCGGACGGCAAGGCAACTACGGCGGAAAACCACCCGAACGTTCCGGCGCCGGCGCTTCCGGGGGCGCGCGCACTGGCAGAAACAACGCCGGTTTTTCCCGCCAAGGCAAAGCCGGCGAACAACGCGGCGGCGCTGGAAGCGCGGATAACCGGACTGCCAGTTTGCGTCCAGGCGGGGTGCGTGGCGGAAGCCAGCGCCCCGGAACCGGCAACATGCCGGCGACGACGCCTCCGATTGATGGAAAAGGCGCGGTAAAGCGTACATTTAAGGCGAAAAAACCGGTTTACATACGCAAAGATAAAGAAGAGATGGAGGAAAAACTCCGTCAGACAAAGAAAAAGATCGCCCATATCGCGCATCCGGTTCCCAAAGTTATTGAAATAATGGAAGTGCTTTCCGTGTCTGAACTGGCAAAAAAGATGAATCTCCGGGCGGCTGATTTAATCGCAAAACTTTTAAGCATGGGGCAGATGGTCACCATAAACCAGCAGATAGACGCGGATACGGCGACATTGCTCGCGGCCGAGTACGGCGCGGATGTGAAGATTGTGAATCTGTACGATGAAACAGTCATAGAAAGCAAGGAAGACGATGAAGCCGATTTGGAACCCCGTCCTCCTGTAGTGACGGTCATGGGACACGTTGATCATGGCAAGACCAAGCTCCTTGACGCCATCCGTAGCGCCGATGTCGCTACAGGCGAATTCGGCGGCATTACCCAGCATATCGGCGCGTACACGGTTGAAACAGCGAAAAGTAACAAGATCACCTTCCTGGACACGCCCGGACATGAGGCGTTCACCCGTATGCGCGCGCGAGGCGCCCAGGTTACGGACATCGTGGTGCTGGTAGTCGCTGCGGACGACGGCGTTATGCCACAGACTGTGGAAGCCATCACCCACGCCAAGGAAGCCGGCGTTCCCATCATCGTTGCGGTGAACAAGATCGACAAAGCGGAAGCCAATCCAGACCGCGTAAAGACCCAGCTTTCCGATTATGGGCTCCAACCCGAAGAATGGGGCGGTCAGACCATATTTGTCGAAATTTCCGCGCTCAAGAAGCAACGAATTGACAAGCTCATCGAAGCGATTCTCCTTCAAGCGGAAATTCTGGAACTCAAGGCGAATTACAACCGCCGCGCTGAAGGAAAGGTGCTTGAATCCCGCATTGATCCCGGACGTGGAACCGTCGCCACGGTTTTGGTGGAACGCGGTACGCTCAAGGTGGGCGATTCTTTTGTGGCCGGCATTTGGCCCGGACGAGTGCGCGCCCTCTACAATGACAAAGCGCATAAAGTCGCCTTAGCCAGTCCCTCTATGCCTATAGAAGTGACCGGTTTTGACGACGGCATCCCCAATGCGGGCGATCCCTTCCAGGTGGTCGAAGACGAGCGCTTTGCCCGTGATGTTTCCGCGAAACGCCAGGAATTGAAGCGCTCTGAGGACGCGAAAAACGTTAAAAAGATCACTCTTGAAAATCTCCATGACACCATCAGCGAAGGCGAAATTCAGGAACTCAAGGTCATCATCAAGTCTGACGTGCAAGGATCCGCAGAAGCGCTCCGTTCAAGCCTTGAAAAACTTTCCACTAAAGAAGTGCGGCTTACCGTCATTCAGGCGTTGCCGGGCGCCATCAACGAAGGCGATGTGGAGCTTGCCAGCGCGTCAAAGGCTATTCTTATCGGTTTCAATGTGCGTCCTGTGCCAAAGGCAAAAGCCCTGGCGGATCAAGAGCGGGTGGACATCCGCAAGTACAATATTATCTTCAAGGCTGTGGAAGAAATTCAGCAGGCCATGGAAGGGTTGTTGAAGCCGGACCTGAAAGAGGAAACACTTGGTACTGTGGAAGTGCGGGATACGTTCAAAACCCCGAAATTCGGCGTTATTGCCGGCTGTTTCGTACTTACCGGTGTGATAAAACGAAACGCAAAGGTGCATGTGATCAGGGACAATGTTGAAATCTACACCGGCAAAATAGGGTCTTTGCGCCGTTTCAAGGATGATGTGAAGGAAGTCGCCGCAGGGTTTGAATGTGGTCTGGGCGTGGACGGATTCAACGACATTCGGGTGAACGATCAATTGGAAATCTTTGACATTGTGGAAGTGGCGCGAAAATTGCAACCGTAGCCTGCTTCTGGAGCCTGCGCCGCTGACATAGGACGCGGCGTCCCTCTTTAAGGCGGGGCGCGTCCTATGTCAGCGCGGCCGTTTGCGTGAGCGCTTCCTTCATGGCTTTGGCATACGCGGCAAGATGCGAGGTAGCGTTCTCGCGGTACCGCTCAATGACGCGCACTAAAGCGCTCCCGACAATAACGCCGTCCGCGACACGGGCAATATCGACCGCTTGTTCAGGCGTGTGAATGCCGAAGCCGACTGCGACGGGAAGCGATGTTTCCGCTTTGACGGAGGCGATGATCGCGGGTAAATCGGTTGTAATTTCACTGCGAATTCCCGTAACCCCAAGCGATGAAACTATGTACAAAAACCCCGATGCAACGCGGGCGATCTGTTTGATCCGCTGTTCAGAGGTCGGCGCGACAAGAGAAATCAAATCAACTCCATATTCCCGCGCAATGGGGCGCGCTTCATCCTGTTCCTCTAACGGGAGATCGGGAATGATGACACCGTCAACGCCTGCGTGAGCGCAACGTTCAAAAAACGTGCGATACCCGTAGTGAAACACGGGATTCAGGTAGGTGAGAAAGACGAGCGGAACCGCGCTTTCGCGGCGTACAGTTTCCACCATGCCGAATATGCGCTCAAGGGTCGCGCCTCCTTGCAAAGCGCGGATATTCGCCTGCTGGATGACCGCGCCTTCGGCTATTGGGTCGGAAAAAGGTATTCCAATCTCAATGAGGTCTGCGCCGGAACGCGCAAGCTCCAGAATAAACTCCGCGCTCTTTTCGACGCTGGGATCGCCTGCGGTGACAAAGGCGATGAACGCCTTGCCGTTCTTGAACGCTTGACCAATATTACTCATGGATATGTTCTCCCCGATACCGCGCTATTGCCGCGACATCTTTATCACCGCGCCCTGACAGGCAGATGATGACGCTTTCTTTACGAGCGAAACTGGACGCTATGTCCCGCGCATACGAAACGGCGTGGGCGCTCTCAATGGCGCAGATGACGCCTTCGACGCGGGCGAGGTACTCAAACGCAGACACCGCCTCTTCATCACTAACCGCGACGTATTGGGCGCGTCCGGTGTCGTGGAGATGGGCGTGTTCCGGTCCTATGCCCGGATAGTCGAGTCCCGCTGAAATTGAATAGACCGGCGCGATCTGCCCATCCTCATTCTGGCAGAAGTAGGATTTCATGCCATGAAACACGCCGATTTCTCCTTTGCTGATCGTCGCCGCATGCCGCGTGGTGTCGAGCCCCTCTCCCGCAGCTTCGCAACCGATCAGCCGGACGCCCGCGTCGCCTATAAAATGGTAGAACATGCCCATCGCGTTGCTGCCGCCGCCCACGCACGCAATGACCGCAGCCGGCAATCCGCCTTCTTTCTCAAGAATCTGGCTCCTGGCTTCGCGGCTGATGACGCTCTGAAAATCCCGCACGATGGTCGGGAACGGGTGCGGACCCATCACCGAGCCAAGTACATAGTGGGTGTCGTGTACGCGACTCACCCATTCGCGCATGGTTTCGTTCACCGCGTCTTTCAACGTTTGGGTGCCGGATGTCACCGCGTTGACCTTCGCGCCAAGCAAACGCATACGGTACACATTAAGGGCTTGCCGCTCGGTGTCTTCTTTTCCCATAAAGATTTCACATTCCATTCCGAGCAACGCCGCCGCAGTCGCCGCAGCGACGCCGTGTTGCCCCGCGCCAGTTTCCGCAATAACGCGAGTCTTTCCCATTCTTTTTGCAAGCAGAGTTTGCCCCAGCACGTTGTTGATTTTATGAGAGCCGGTGTGGTTCAAGTCTTCCCGTTTGAGATAGATTTTCGCGCCCCCAAGATCGCGCGTCATTTTTTCAGCGTAGTACAACAACGACGGCCTCCCCGCGTAATTCGTGAGCAGGTCAGCAAGCTCCGCGTTAAAATCAGGGTCGTCTTTGTAATGGTTGTACGCCGCTTCCAAATTGATGAGTTCGTTCATCAGCGTTTCAGGGACGTATTGTCCGCCATATTCGCCGAATCTGCCTTTCTTGGTCATTCGGTTGTCCTCCTTGCGCACGCTGTGCGTATACGTTAAGCGCAATAAACCCAACAATATTCTATAAAAAATAAAATGGCATGTCACCGGCAGAGTATGATAGTTAGATAACTGCGGCTGTTCCAAAACGCGCGGAGCTACAGTTTCTGAACAGCTTCTTTCTCCTGTGGAAAATCACATAAGCCGCAAACGTTTAATTTTTGGAGCAATCCCATCTTATTATAGTTTAAAATTCTGCGCTGGTCTTATTCTCACGAAAAGTGTATAGATGTCTGATATGTTAGTCAAGGGCTCTTGAAAACAAGGTGTAAAGAATTCCCACTTGTGAAAAACCGCCTTTCAAAGTATACTCCCTTCATTAATCTCTAAAAGGAGGCATTATGAAAGCCAATCAACACACGCAAGCTATTCCGTCGACCGTTCTGACCCAGGCGCAGACCAAAATTGACGAGGCGAAAAGCCTGCTTGCCCCCTATCTGCTCGCCCTGACCCCGGCGGAACGGCGCGAATTGCCCAAAATGGGCGAGAAAACCATCGCCTTTGTGGAAAAAGCCTACGACTTCGCCCGGCAAAACCCCAATTTAATCCCGCCCTACCTTGACGTGGCTGCCTTCGGGGTTGATTTCGACGACGCCCACAGCCTTTGGACGCTGCTCAACACGGCTCAGCAGTTGGAAGAAGGCATCGGCGACACGGAAATGACCGCCGGAAGCGAGGCATACCAGGCCGCCCTCGTGTTCTACCA
>JAISCC010000001.1 GCA_031265845.1 Treponema sp. | reverse complement strand
TTACTCGCCACTCAACTCCCCCCCGCCAGTCTCGGACTCTCCGCTGGGGCGGGGGGGGGGGGGGGGCGCCCCGCCCCCCAATTCGTCAATGACACGCATGGTGATGGCGTTGCGGCTATTCAAGTAGTACGTCTTTTTCATTTCTCGCTTGCATCTCCTTTTGAAAGTCTTGCTGTTAATTATAGATGTTATATCATGTTTGATTGATTGTCAAGCGTGTTTTCACGATTTTTCAGAAAACGAGATAACGCCTGTGGCGCCATTTTGCGGCGAGCCTCAATGCAGCCATGATGAACGCACTATTGACTTCCGGCGCCTTTTCCGCTATTGTAAGGGGAAATGAAAACAGACCTTATCCGTAATTTTTGCATCATCGCCCATATAGACCACGGGAAGTCGACGTTGGCGGACAGGCTTATCCAGAAGGGCAAGCTGGTGGAAGATCGCAACTTTCAGGATCAGATGCTCGACACCATGGACATTGAGCGGGAACGGGGCATCACCATCAAAAGCCAAGCGGTCGCCATTCCGTACACCGCGAAAGACGGCGCGACATATACATTGAATCTTATCGACACGCCCGGACACGTTGACTTCACCTACGAGGTGAGCCGCGCCATCAATTCATGCGAAGGCGCGTTGCTGCTAATTGACGCCACCCAGGGCGTACAGGCGCAAACGCTTTCCAACATGTACCTGGCGCTGGAGCATAATCTTGAAATAGCGCCGGTCATCAATAAAATAGACATGTTGGCGGCGGATATTTCCGGTACGAAAGAGCAGATCACCCGCGATTTGGGGCTTGACGGCGAACAAGCCATCCTCGTGTCGGCGCGGCAGGGGACGGGCGTTGACGAGCTTTTTGAAGCCATTGTCCGCCAAATTCCGCCGCCAAACGGCGATCCCGCCGCGCCCTTGCGCGCCCTCATCTTCGACTGCCACTACGATCCCTACCGGGGTGTTGTGGTGCATCTCCGCGTCTTTGACGGAACCCTTCGGCGCGGCATGAAGATACGGTTTATGCATAACAACTCTGAATATGATATAGAAGAACTTGGAGTGTTCAAATTGGCGCTTGCCAAGCAGGATGCGTTGAGCGCGGGCGATGTGGGCTATTTTCTCGCCGGCATCAAGACCGTAAGCGATGTACGGGTAGGCGACACGGTAACAAGCGCAGAGGATCCGTGCGAAAAGCCGCTTCCGGGCTTCCGCGAAGTGAAGCCCGTGGTGTTCTCGTCAATATACCCCGTTGACAGCAATGATTATGAGGAGCTTAAAACCAGTCTCGAAAAACTCAAGTTAAACGACGCGTCGCTTGTTTACGAGAAAGACTCGTCAGCGGCGCTTGGGTTTGGCTTTCGATGCGGCTTTCTGGGGCTTTTGCATCTTGAGGTGATAGAGGAGCGGCTTGAGCGAGAGTTCAATCAATCGGTGATCTTCACCGCGCCTTCGGTGAAATATCGCGTGAAACTGCATGGCGGGGAAGAGATTTCTGTTGACAACCCCACTGAATACCCTGAGGAAGGGCGCATTGAAAGCGCCGAGGAGCCGTATATCAGGGCATCCATCATCACGCCCACGAATTTTCTGGGCAATATTATGACGCTCTGCATTGAGAAACGCGGCGTTCAGACCAATATGAGCTATCTTGATAAAAAACGGGTGGAATTGCTCTACGACATGCCTCTCGCCGAAGCGCTTTTTGATTTTTACGACCGGTTGAAAAGCATAAGCAGGGGATACGCCTCCTTTGACTACGATGTTACAGACTATAGGCCCACGGAGCTTGCAAAACTCGACATTCTCCTTAACGGCAAGGCGGTGGACGCGCTTTCCCAACTGGTCTTCCGTCCCAACGCCTACAACCGCGCCCGCGTCGTGTGCGAGCGGCTTAGGGATGAAATACCGCGCCAACAGTTTAAAATTCCCATTCAGGGCGCGGTCGGCAGCCAGATCATCGCCCGCGAGACCGTGAACGCGTTGCGCAAAGACGTGCTTGCCAAGTGTTATGGCGGCGACATCACCCGCAAGCGGAAACTGCTTGAAAAACAGAAGGAAGGCAAAAAGCGTATGCGTATGGTCGGCGACGTGGAGTTGCCCCAAAGCGCGTTTCTGGCGGTGTTAAAAACCAAGGACGAGTAATCCGGCGCATTGCCTGCGGCGGCGCATACGCGCCGTTTCACTTCACTATCACCGGCGAATTCTTGTTTGCCGTAGAAAAATACAATACCGCGTTGAAGATCGTGAAACCCAGGGCTGCGCCCGCCGCAATGGTCGCGCCTATCGAAATGGGAAGCCAAGTGGTCGCGTCCTCCAGGGAGCGTCCCTGGATGGCGGCGCCGAGCATGCCGCCGTTCCCCCCCCAGAGGGCGTCCATACCGGAGACCAGCGCGATAGGCAAGGTCAGCCAGAACAACCCGTAAGACAGATACATCCTGTTCATAGCGCTTTCAACAGGCTTTTTTTCAGGATCCGGCAACACTCGCGTCTTTATCGTCGCCATGTCCGTTCTTGAGTCAATGACAACGGTTCCGGCGGTCTTCTTAATGGTTCCATCCAGCCCTGTTTGATCGCTTTCCATCCGGTAATAAGTGAACGAACCGGCGCCGACGTCAAGTGTCAGCGGCGTCCGCCCCACATAGAGCGCACCCTGGTAAACCGCAGATCCCTGTTCCGCGAATGTGGTGGGGGTGAAGATCGCCCATTTTGACTTCGCTTGAGGCGTCAACGCGCTAATAGAAAGCGGAACAAACGTGATGAGGGGCAAGGTGAAGGACACATCCGTTTGCTCGCCTTCGTTAAGCTCAATGGAAACGGAAGCGGTTTCCCGTTTGCTTGCGGACGCCGTAACGGTCACTTCCCCGGGCGAATATTCAGAGCCGGAAATTTCGCCGGTTCCGGCGAAGGTTTCATTGACAAAAAGAAAGGCGTCAGGGGCGTCCGTGTGAACCACAAGCGTCGCGGGCGCGACGCCGGAAACCGTTGCGGCAAGATCGCCCGAAAGCTCTTTGACGGCGTTGTTCATGAGATCGGATGAAAACAGAATGCTGTCTTCATATACATACGAATCGCTGTACAGCGTGTATATTTTCAGCGTAAGGTACATGCGTCCTTGAAAGAGCGTAACAGCGCCGGTTAAGAAACCGTCTATTTTTTGCTGAACGCAAAAGGCGTATTCTTTGCCGGTTTCTGGCGGCTTGGGATATGTTCCCTTTTTGTTATCCTCAGTTAAGCTGAAATCCGGCTCCTGTGCAATGAGCGGAGCTTCGGCGGACGCTTTCTCAAAAGCGTCCCGTAATTTTTCTATGTCGCCGCTTATGGTTTTGAGGGATTTTTTATATTTCCAGTCCGGGTCGCCGAGGAACAGGAGATTGTCGCGTTGATTCCATTTATCGGCTATGGCTTTCGCCGCCGCCGCTTTGCTTTTTTCCCACGCCACGGCTTCATAGTATGCGTATTCTTCGGCGCCGCGCCGCCGCTTTTTTATGGAGTTCAACAGCAAGACAAACTCGCGCTGGACAAGCTCCCCGACGCTCTGATGTTCCGGCGGAAGCGCCGATATGTCAAGCGCCGTCACCGCAAAGCCCCATTGAGGGTTCAACGGTGCTGGCGCGGTTTCAGCGCCCGCTTTTGCGTGGAGCGATGTCGTGGAAAAGAAAAAAAGGAGGAAAAAAACTGCGTACGATAATGTGCGGGGCAAATCGGGAGTTATGATGTGTTCAACCAGAGAACCCAATGTATCGCTTGTACCGCCGGCGGCTTTATTGAGCGTTGTTTCGGTCTCTTTACGAGCCCTTCCGGTTTCATCAAGGGTTTTCTGAATTCCGTCAAAATTCGCCAATACATCGTCCAGCGCCACCTTTCTGGCTGTTCCGGGAGCGTTCTTCTTTGCGGCGACGGGACTGCCCCCGGCTGGTTTCTTTGCGGTCTGTCCGCCTTTAGTGGGTTTTCTCGTTGTCACTTTGGCTACAGGCATAGCTCCCTCCATTACGTCCAATATAGCGAAAATTTACGATTCCGTAAAGGGGAAAAGCCGCTCGTTGAAGGCTGATGTATATGGCGCAAAAAGGTGGAGAGCGCCTCGTGCATTCGTCAGCAGTTTATACGGACCATACTTGCCGCCCGCGTATGGCTCCGGATCGTCGCCTCAAATACGACACAGACTGCGATCTTCCTCGCTGGAAGCCACTCCAAGATATTCGCTGTCTACCCTCTCGCCACCATGCGATAAAATTCTACCGTAGCTGCCAGCATCCAACTTTTGAAGTGGGGTATGCGGCTTGACTCGGAGCAGCCGCCGATGTCGCCGCGCCCCGCTTCCCCGGAAACGTCTGTGGATTTCGGAGCGCGTCCGCACAGCCGGACGGCGGCGGGCTTCCGTGCATACATTTTTAAAAAAGAGAGAAATAAGTGTTGACAAATTAAAAATATTTTGTTATATAATAGGCGATCTCTATTGTTATTGGAGGACGGCTTATGAAAAAAACCATCGCTCTGACAGTGATAATGGCGGTTTTTTCTACGACAGCATTTGCCGCGCCGTTATCGGCAACTGGTTCTTCGGACGCCCTGTCCGGGGAAATCTCTCTTTCTTCTCAACCAGACGCGAATTTGTTCGCCGGTGCAGCCGCTTTAACTTCGGAAGAAGCTCAAGCCGCCGAAGGCGCGGGTTTCTTTGGAGCTATTCCCGTCAGTGTTTCAACTCCTAAAGATATTGTAAATACAGGAATTGCAGAAACATTTGCCATTAATGGACAGACAAATAAGAATCTAACTAATATTATAGTAACAGAAAGAAATATGAGCGGCGCATCGTATAAATTTGCGGGCGGCATGTCCCTGGGCTTCGCGGATCTTTATAAAGCGACTGCGGGAGTCGCTGATAATGACGTCATTATTAAGAAAGCCAAAAGATGGCGCGCCGCTTCAATGGGGCTTGCGTCGTTTTCAGCGGTTGCAAGCGTCTTTGCGGTGGGCAGCTTGATACAGAGGGAAAAGAAACTGTCTGACGCTGGTTTGTATGCGGCAATCGGGTTGTTTGTATCGGCGATTATAGCAGGGGACTTGTGTCAGCAAAACACGCAAAAAGCGGTGAATAATTATAATTTATATATAATGGGAATACCGGTTAAGTGAAAGCCGCCACTGATAAGCGGAAGTGTCTGCAAACGGCGGATGACGGCGTTGCAATTTTAATTGTTTTCTGGCATTTCACCGCGTTGTTTTTTCGATGTTCCGCTTGCACGGAACACCCCTCAGACAAAAATTTACGCCGCGGATTTTTGCCGGCGCCCATGTTCCCATCTATTCAGATCATTTCTTCTCGTTCCATGCAAAACGCAGATACTCCTCAATAAAAAGGTCTATGTCTCCGTCCATTACGGCTTGAATATTGCCCATCTCGGCTTTGGTGCGGGTGTCTTTCACCATGGTGTAAGGCTGGAACACATACGAGCGTATCTGGCTGCCAAAGGAAATGTCTTTTTTTTCTTGAGCGAAACGCTCGTTTTCCTTTTCCTTTTCCGCTCTGTAATACTCGTAGAGCCGCGCCTTGAGCATGCTCATGGCGGTCGCGCGGTTCATGGTCTGGCTGCGCTCACTCTGGCACGCCACCACAATGCCTGTCGGCAGGTGGGTGAAGCGCACCGCGCTGTCCGTTTTGTTGACATGCTGCCCGCCCGCGCCGCCAGAACGGTACGTATCCACACGCAGATCTTCGGGGCGAACATCCACTTCAATGGAATCGTCAAGTACCGGAAACACATAGCAGGACGCAAACGACGTGTGCCGGCGCGCGTTTGCGTCAAACGGCGAAATCCTCACCAAACGGTGAACGCCGGACTCGCCCTTGAGAAAGCCGTAAGCGTAATCGCCTTCGAGCTTGCACGTGGCGCTCTTTATGCCACCTTCGGCTTCAAGCCGGTCCACTTCCTCAATGGAAAACCCTTTGCGCTCAGCCCAGCGCAGGTACATGCGGTAAAGCATCTGCGACCAGTCGCAGGCTTCGGTGCCGCCCGCTCCGGCGTGAATGGTGAGGAAGCATCCGTTTTTGTCAACCTCGCCTGACATAAGCTCGAACAGATTCTGTTTTTCAAACCGCGCGGACAGGTCTTTTAACGCCGCTTCTATTTCAGGCGCTTGAGATTCGTCTTTCTCCTCGCACGAAAGTTCATACAGAGTTTCAAGATCATCAACGGCGGCTTTGATCGCCTTCCATGGCTCATAGCGGGCTTTGAGGGCTTTCAATTCCCCCATAGCCTTTTCCGCAACCGCCTGATCGTTCCAGAAATCGGGAGCGCCTGATTTTTTTTCTATATCGGCAATGCGATCCGCAAAGGAAGCGTCTTCAAAGACGCCTCCATGTATCATAGATTTTTGCCCGCAACGTCTCGGTGGGCGTTCCTAATTCGCTTAACAACATGATCGTATCTTATCAACTTTTCGCCATTTTGTAAACAGCGGTTATAATACTCGTGGAAAGTGTTCGCAAGATACGCCCGACTCTTAAACATTGATGGAGTGTTTCTCAAAATGCGAACCTTTAGTTCGGCGAACCTTCGGTTCAAGTTAATTTTGAAAAAGGCTTGAGGAAGAACGGGAGCCTGCTTTTCCGCTTAAATCTAGGTTGCATTTTCAGAATCTGACGCTTTAAAAAGCTTTCGAATCATTTCACACAAATTTTCGGGTAGAAAAGGCTTTACGATGTACCCTGCGGCTCCCATGCCCAGCGCCTTGTCTATGACTTTCTGTTCCGCATTGGAAGAAATAAAAACGACCGGAATGGTTTTATACACCGTTTTTGTTGTATTGATGGTTTCCAGAAAATCAAACCCTGACATTCCAGGCATTTCTACATCCAAAAGAATAAGGTTCACTTCGGTTAAATGAAGCGCCGTCCACGCCGCGCTTGCGGTCTTGGCAAGCCGTACATCATAATCATCGCCCAGAATGCCGTTAAGACTTTCAAGTATTTCAGGCGAATCGTCAATCGCCAAAATCGTTTTCTCATCCATGATAGTACCTCAAAATACACGGATTATTATAACGCAGACTCATGCGTTTTTCAAGCGCCCTTCCCTACAGGGCGCTTCTCTTCATTCTGGAAGTTCTGTACGCGGATCTTTTCAGGCGGGAGCCATTTCAGCAAGACAGCGTTCAGAGCGCGCGCATCCACCGGTTTGCTTATAAAGTCGTCCATGCCGGAGTTAAGCAGAAACTCTCTGGCGCCGACAAAGGCGCTTGCCGTAAAAGCGATTACCGGCATGGCAAAACCCATGTCCCGCATCCGCTTTACGATTTCAACACCGTCCATTTCGGGCATCATGTAATCCATAAAAACTATATCGTACGGCTGTCCTTCCTTCGCTTTCTTTTCTATAAAACGGATCGCTTCCTCGCCGCTTTTCGCAAGATCAGGCTGTATCTTGTATTTGCCCAAAAAAGCGTAGGCATCCGTACGATTCACCTCCATGTCGTCAACCACCAGCGCCGAAACAGCGTTCTCCTGCGCTGTAACAAAGGGCGGTATATCCGAATCGTTTTTTACTTTTGAAGCGTCCCCTTTGACAAGGGGAATCTGCGCCGTAAAAACTGAGCCTCTACCGCATTGGCTCTTGACCTCAATGGAACCGCCCATTATATCAATCAGATTTTTGGTAATGGCAAGCCCCAGTCCCGTTCCCATAAGGCCGCTATTTTTGATGTCCTCAAATTGCCGGAAATTATCAAACAACTTGGGAATATCGTCTTCTTCTATGCCGACGCCCGTGTCTTCCACTTCAATGACAAGGTACTGCATGCCGTAACACGCTCCTTTTTTCATACAGAAGCGCACGAATCCGCGCTGGGTGTACTTGATGGCGTTGCTTAGAAGATTCGTCGCAATTTGCCGGATATACGTCTCGTCTCCGTAGAGCGTTTCGGGAATGGCGCTGTCAAATTCTTTTTTCAGTTCAAGCCCTTTGCTCTCCGCAAGAAAACGGTTGAGTGAATAAATGGAGTCGAACAAGAGGCGCGCATTAAAATGCACAGGAACAAGGTTGAGTTTGCCCGCTTCAATTTTTGAAAAGTCAAGCGCCTCGTTGATGGTGGCGAGCAGCGCTTTTGACATTTTCTTGATATCTTCAAAATACGCCCGCTGTACGGCGTCAAGATTGTCCACACGTATAAGCTCATTCATATCAATAATGGCGTTCATGGGCGTACGTATTTCATGGCTCATATTTGCAAAGAGGGCGCTCTTCATGCGGCTCGCCGACTCCGCTTCCATTTTCGCCATGACAACCTGCGTAACGTCAGTAATGTCAAGAAAGCGTCCTTTCGTAGTACCCAGCAATTTGTTGGAGACTATTTTGAAATAATATACATTTCCGTCCTGTTTAACCTCCCGCATATCTTCAAACGCGCCCATTGTTTTTATGACTTCTCCAAGCATGAGTTTGACGGAGGCGTCTTCAAACAGGTCTAAAAACGGTTTGCCTATATACGCCTTCGTATCCACAATGCCGGCGAATTCGGACATTGCTCTGCTTATGTAGGTGACGTGGTTGAATTCGTCAAGAATGACGGTCTTATTTGAAGTCGTTTCCATTAATGTCCGAAAAGTGTCTTCCGCTTTGATGGAATCGCCATTTTTGTCGGACGCGAAACGGGTGATCATATAAATCATCGCCGAACTAAAAAATGACAGAACGCTGTGTACAATAATTTCACTGGAGGCGGCGAATATTCCCAAATGGGAGAGCGGCATGCGAAAATACACGAGCGCGATGTTTATGACCGCGCTTATAATGATGAATTGCAACAATCTCCGGAGGTTGTTGTACACCGCTCCCATGCAGAGAATAGCAAGGTACACGCTGAAAAAGTAGGTGAAGCTGCTCATAAAAAAAGAGGCCGTAATATAGATGATATAGACAAACAATGGTACAAACAGGGCGGAATTCAACACTTTGTTCAAGCGTTGTATGGCAAACGTAAGCAAAATCGCCGCCGCGCACGCTATGCCGACAATGACCCCTTGTCTGATTTCACCCAAAATGAGCGCGTTTACAACTCTGGAAACCGTAAACAACCCTATTGTCGCAAGAATTATTCTATTTGCAATGTTATAATAACGGATGTCATATTCTTTATTCATTCTCCCGCCTTTTTTCATAGTCAAACAAATCAATCTGTGCGTATAGTTCCGGCAGACTTGCCTTAAAACCCCCGCTATTTTTTGCGCTTTTCCAGAAAAAGATCGATTTTTCAAGCTGTTCACGAAATTTCAGCGCATTTGTTTAGGCATGCGCCCTATATCATGCGAAGTGTTGCGAAATTACGAAGTTTTGCAATTCTATAGGCTGATGACAGGGTTTCGCACTTTGCCGACAGATGCGCGCTATTCAGCTAATCATGCGCCGCCCGCTTTCGGAAAGCCGGTAAAACAGAAATTTTCGCCTTTTTCGCTTTTATATCGCTATTCATTGTGAAGAAAATACTACTATATAGCAAATGGAATGTCAATGGATTGTTTGTGTTGCCGACAGATTTACCCGCTTACGCCGTTCTTGCCTAAAGCCTGTATCGCATCCACCAAGGCGCCGGCGTCCCGCGCATTTGACGGTTCAAAATCATCCCACTTGGGGTCGAGGCAGTTTCCGGGTCTGAACGCCCGGACGTACCACGGAGCGTCGTCCGTTAGTTCCGCAAGCGCGGCGATGTCTTTTTCCGTGATAGTGGGCAGGGCGAGCGTCCGGTACTCGTGAGCTATTCCGGAATTGCGGATAAGCTCCGCACTTTTGCGCAAGGAGTCTGCGGACACTAGCGTCCGTGCGGACATTCTCACGTCCAGCGCCATTTCGCCGTACCGCAAAGGCGCAAGCTTCAAATCCAGGGCGATATAATCCGGCGCGGTCTCTTTTGTTTGAAACAATTTTTCGAGCATGCCGGGATTCATGCCATTGGTATCCAGTTTAACCGCAAGCTCCATTTCTTTAATTCGCCATATCAAGGCGGGCAGATCACGGTAAAGAGACGGCTCCCCGCCGCTCAACACAACGCCGCCCAGCACATTCCGGCGCTTCCCAATGTGCGCAAGCGCCTGATCCAACCTGACAAGTTCCTCCGGATCCGCGTCCCGCGCGCTCGTTGGTTCCGGCAAAACCAACTCGCGGTTATGGCACCACGGACAGCGCATATTGCATCCGGTGAAAAAAAGAACGGAAGCGATCTTTCCCGGATAATCAACCAAACTTGTTTTACGCAACGATATTTTTACGCTGGAGACGCCGCCAGTAGCGCCTCCCCCACCCTGCGCCATTTGTTTCATACATTTCACCTTAAAACCCCGGACACCGCCAGTATAGCCTGTTTGGTTTGTTTGCGCAAGAGCGGAGCGGAGTACAGGGCGGAGGGACAATAGAGACTGCCCGCCCTGTACTCCGCTCCTTCGAACACGAAAGACCATCTGGCAGTTTGTAGAAAGAGATTAATCGCTAAAAGGGAAAATTTATACATTTAATACATTTAATGTCTGCTTCAAAAAAGAGAAGCAGAGATTTCAGATATCTTGATGGGATTAATGACAGTCCTCTGATCAGGCTTGTTGTTCTTCAAAATTATCTTATTAACATTGGAAAGGAGCATAGTCTTTTTGCCAGGGAGAAAGGGACTTTTCATCGGGACCAGGATCTTTTCCGTTCTTGCCGGAATTCTGTCAATGCAGTATACTCTACCGGATATAACAAACGGAGGCGCGGATATGGCGAATTATCTGGACATACAAAGAGAAGAAACCTTAAAGGCCCATGTTTTTCACGATTATTTTGACAAGGCGAAATTTGCCTATGAACCCAACATCGGGAATATTGATTTTATCGTAACAGACGCGGCGGCAAATCACTTGCGCAATTTGCCGTTGGAGTTTTCGCCTGAAGGCGAAAACTCCCAAGATAAAAAGCCGCAGGGTTTTTTATCACATTACCTTTGGGCGGAAGCAAAAAAAGGCGAAGTTGACGAAGTGTCCATGATGACGCAGTTGGTGTTGACCTGTAAGAAAACCTACGATTCGGGAGAGTTCATGCCGCCGCCGTATCTTGGCTGTTTTGACGGTAAAAAAATCGGCTTTCTCCCATTCCATGACATACTGCCTATTTTTGCCGAAAACGATATAAACTGGAACGCCGCGCCCAGCAATTACCTGTCCGATGATTTTATTAAGACCAGAAAAAAAATAACAAAACTGCTTGCAAAAAATTT
>JAISCC010000155.1 GCA_031265845.1 Treponema sp. | reverse complement strand
TTATTATCTAATAGAGTAATGAAAAATAATGCATCAGTAAGAATAACGCTTGATGTGTAATTGAAATATGAGAAATATATATTTATAAAAAAATTATCGAAAACGCCCCCACTTCACATAACAGGACTGTTTACGCTTCGCCGCCTGACGGCGGCTCGGCCTCCGCAACGGCTAGGTCATTCGCTACGCTCATTCCCACGCAAAACCTCCGCCACATTTTATCGGACTTGGTATTTGCTACGCAAAGCCCCTATTCGGGCCGCCCAAACGTCGTTACATCGGAACATTGAATGAATTTCAGATAATAGGCTTAAATGGTAAAACAAACGAAATTCATATATTGCCAACATCATTTGCGGCAACTTATTCTTATACAAATGAAAATGGTAAATTGATATATGGGACCGAGCCAATCTCACAGCCCAACAAATTGGTAATATACTTGGTGGCATTGCAAATGGTACCGAGAGCCTACAATTGCCCAAGTTCAAACAAACAATTCCGTTCGTTTGGCTTCGTTTATGCCGGCTTCGCTTGGTATGAAGCATGATATGAAATTTAATTTGGAAAGAATCAGACTGGGGGAGTGGTGCCCCCCCCCCCCCCAGGCCCAAAGACCGAAATCCCTGGAATCAAAAATTATCAAGGCGCAGAACCATTTGTCGACGCGCATTGTTGTCGGCAGTCGGAACCATTCTCGCATATAATGAGATCGATTGTCGATCATGGATACCGAGAGAAGCAACTCTACTTCTTGATTTGTTTTGCAAGATGGGGCTGTCCAAAAAGTAGATGTTAGTATGAAACAGGGTTGACGGACGCCTCACGTTAGATGTTGGGCAGGTCTTCAGTTCGCGGGCGGATATTGTCCGGTAACGGCCGCTCCTATCGGCCAGCATTTTGAAAATCTCGTCTGTCGGCAACGCATCCCCGCGAAAAACCTGTGAGAACAGTGCGTTATATCGGTTCAAGTATTTTGTCGCAAAACCCCGCGCACGCTGGTTCCTTTCCTTGATGAAACGGTGATACCCGTTGGCTTCGTTTATTTTGTGGAAGCCCTCCGGTCCGGTCGCCGCTGTCGAGCATACTTGCCGTTCTTCCAATACCCCGTATGATTTCGTACCATCACACACCATCAATGCGCCGCTCTTGATTTTCTCCAGAAATGCCGCAAGAATACCCTCCTTGCAGGATATTCCCCGCCCTGTCGCACGGGAATACGCTTTCCCTCCCCGTTCCACGGCAGCGCACACGCAGATATACTCATCGGATATACCCTGCTTTACCGATACCGCCTTATGCTTCCGCGCCTCCCTCCAATAGCCGTCAGGCATCGTTTTACCCTTTAAACTCTCAAGAAGATAGGTCTCGTCCGCCTCCAGGATGCCGGAAAGCGCCACCCCATGACGCTCCTTTTCCTGTTCCAGGCAGAAAAACGCCTTGTGCCGCATATTAAAAACGGTTTCACGCCCCACCCGGGATCTGCGACCGTCCGGTCTGGCGGAATCCCGGCGACCGTGTCGCGGGTTGCCTGTTTCCAGACCGCCTCGCCGCCGTCCCCGTTGTCCGTACAAATCTCTTCCCCCCAGTCCCGGCAGAGGCACCTTTTATTCCCCCGCCGTTTCCCGTTTCGTACACTGTTCTTCCCGCGGCAACGCGGACAGTCCGGCGTTTCGCCTTCCTCTTCATTTTCCGCGTCTCCCTTTATCTTTTCCAGCGATTTAATGGACTGGTCCAGATATTTTTCCGGCAGATGTTTCACCAGATCAATCAGCGTGGTTAATTTGTTTCCCATTGCGCCTACCCCTTCATCCATCTTTTTACAAGGTATCTCTCATATCTGATATTCGTCAACCCTGTTTCATACTAACACCGAAAAGTAAGACCGGTCCCCTCATGCTTTTCCAAGCAAGACAAAAGCATGCCAAAGTATCTCCATGAGCAAAGGCGTAAGCGACAAGATAACCTACAAGCCCTACGACCGGGGGCGGGCATATCTTATTCCTCCCCGCGTGGATGAGATCATCCCGGAAAACCATCTGGCGCGGCTGGTCGGCGAAGTGATAGACGGGATGGGGATAGAACGGCTGTTGAGGAACTGCCGGGCGGGCGGCGGGGCGGCGCGCGTCTGTCTGGAAGGAAGCGGTGGAAAGGGATGGCAAGGAATTGGACGAGAAGCTGCGGGCGCATATGAGGATGGCGGAAGGCGTGTGAGGAGGCGAGAGCCGGGGGTACGGCGATAGGGGCCTGGAAGAACTCGGGGGGAAGGAAAGGTTCGCCGGCGAAGAGGTAAAGGAGCTTGCAGGATCGTTGAGGGGGCGGCTTGAGAAACTGGACGCTGAAAAGGAGGCGGAACGTAAAAAAAACAGAAAAGCGCGCTGAAAACGGTTGAGAAAGATTGTTTGCCGAGAGAAAGGAGGTATGGACAAGCGAAGCGGACAGCGGGGGAACGGAACGGTCACTCCAAGACCGACCCTGAGGCGACGTTTGCGAGAATGAAGGGGGGCCAAGGCAAAACTGCGTCTTGCGCGGGAAACGGGCGGTTGAAACCGGCGTGCGACATACCGATAGGAACGGAGAGGGGATTTGTCGTCGGACATGACATATTCCCCAGCCCGGCGGACCCGAGGGCCTTAAAACCGCGCCTGAGAAGCCGGAAGAGGAGCTTCGGGCAAGAACCCCAAAGAGTCACAGCCGGCGCCGGATACGGGGGCGAGGAAACCTTCGCGTGTCTTGGAAACAAAGGGACGACGGCGGTCGTGAAGCGTCCGCTTTTGAGGAGGGGGCGAAGCGTACAATGGCGGGAGGAGCCGCGGAGAAGCGGCAACGGGGAACGCCATGAAGATTATTATATCTGTCCTAACGGACGTAAGGCTGCTTATCGCGGGATAAGAAAAGGAAAAACGCCCGGAGGGTGTGTGACAAGCAAAGAGCCATATATGGGTGAATCCTGTACATACTGCCGGGAACAGGAACTGGGTAAAAGGGGGAAAGGGAACCGGCAGATAGGGTGGAATGAGAAATGGCGGCGGTTAAAAGCTCAGTCCCGCAAAGCCGTGGAAAACCATGAGGAGTTACGGAAGCGGCGCTCTGTTGAAGTGGAAACGGCATTCGGACAAATAAAAGGGAGCCGGGGATGCCGGATATTCCTGCCGCGGGGCAAGGGCAAAGTGTCTGCCGAGCGGGGGTTATTTTCCCTTGGGTACGATATAAAGCGGCTGTACCGGATAAACAGGCTCAAATAAGGCACAGGGAGCCTGTCTACAGGCTTTATTATTTCAAAAAATCTCCATTTCTTAGGCAAGAACCAGCATTTAGAGGACTGACTAAAAAAACTTCTTAGACAGCCCTCTATTATTGATATTAGGTAAACGCAAAGGCGCAAAACGTTTCAAACAGCCCCAAGATCGTCCCAAACGGGATCCCTGTCAACTCAAAAAGACTCAAAATTTCATAACCGGAGACAAATCAACTCCAAACTCATAGATTGAAAATTTGCAAATAAAGAATGTATAATGGATTCCAGAAGGGCGGACATTCATGTCCGCTTAAATCCAGGAGGATGAGAGAAATGAAAAACGGCGTGATTTTAGCGGCGGCGCTGGCGAGCGTATCGACATTGGGTTTTTCCGAATCTGTCAATTGGAAAGTAAATAACGTGGCGACATGGGTAGAGGCGGTGGGCGGAATCAGAGGCGGCGGCAATGACGCGGCCCACGTCATCACCATAACCGGCGATATTTCCGTACCCATTACGCCCGCTTCCGAAAGCACGTTTGGGTCCGTTGAAAATGTAACGGTAACATTGGAAGGGAGCGGGACGCTCTCTCCGTCTAGTACTAACGGCAACCTGTTGCGCATAGGCAATGGACAAACGGTCATTGTCAAAGACCTTGCGTTGCAAGGCCGCGACAATAACACCGGGTCGGTGGTTATGATTACAGGCGGAGATTTCGTCATGGAAGGAAGCGCTGTTGTGTCGGGCAACAAGAAAAACGGCAAGGGCGGCGGGGTGTATGTCAACGGCGGAACCTTCAACATGAAGGATACAGCCGCAGTGTCAGGCAATTCCGCCGGCGAGGGCATCGGCGGGGTGTATGTCGGAAGAGGAACGTTCGCCATGCGGGATAATGCCGCAGTGTCGGGCAATGAAAACGGCGGAGTGTTTGCCGGCGGAACGTTCACCATGGAAGACAATGCCTCGGTATCGGATAATAACGGCGGCGGCGTGGGCATCGGATACGAAGACGGCTTCTCCCTGAAAACCGGAACCTTCACCATGAAGGGCAACGCGGCAGTGTCAGGCAAGAAGGAGAGCGGAGTGTATGTCGGAAGCGGAAACTTCATACTACAGGAGAATGCGAAAGTGTCGGATAATTCAGGCAGTGGCGTGAATGTCGACGGCGGCGGAGTCTTCACCATGCAGGGCGGCCTGGTGTCGGGCAATGCCGCAGGCAACGGCGGCGGCGTGTACATCGGCGGCGTAGGTTTCAACAGCGGATACGTCGTCGTGGAGGACGGCATGATTTCCCACAATACTGCCGACGGGAATGGCGGCGGCGTCTACATCGGCGGAAGATATGGAACTCTCGTTATGAAAGGCGGCGCAATAGCGGAAAATACCGCTCAATCCAACGGCGGCGGGGTTTACGCGGGGACAACCTTCACCATGGAGGGTGGAACTGTGTCGGACAATACTGCCGGAGGCAACGGCGGCGGGGTCTATATCAATGATGAATTCACCATGCAGAGCGGCGTCGTGTCAGGCAACAGCGCAGGGAGGAACGGCGGCGGGGTGTATGTCGGCAGGGGAACCTTCACCAAAACCGGCGGAACCATCAATGGCGGTGACGAAGCGGACAGTGTTAAGAACAGCGCAAAAAGCAATCAGGGACATGCCGTGTATCAGGCGTCGGGCCCGCAATGGAGGAATGGAACCGCCGGGCCGACGATGAATCCCGACGCTTACGGCTTCTGGCTGAATGACTAATGGTAAATATCGGAAGAGTGTCCCATATCATTCGCTTCAAAGAACGCTCCAAATGTCTATGGACACCAGGCGGGCCCCCTACACAAGGCTCCGCTATCTTTTCGCCTGTGTTGGCGTCTGACGCCAAGTCAGCGCAAGGGCGCCTTGGTAAACGCAGAAGCGCCAGGCGCTATGTTTGCCGCCGGTCGCCGGGGACTTGTTTTTTGAACAACTTGCAGTGTCATGGCGCATAGTATGCCAGCGGCGCGGACAAAAATCACGGTGAAAAACCGCAGGGGCTAACGTGAAGGAAAGAAAATGAGGAGTGAGGAAATTATTGTTGATTCCTATGGAAGTTCCCAGGGATTCAGCAATTCGAGTCCCGCGATGTTTTTGAAATCATCATTATTGCGGGTGACGAGGGCAAAATTCTCAGTTAAGGCGGTAGCCGCTATGATGGCGTCGGGCAGTTTTATCCCGCTTTGTTTACAGAGCGCAATGGGTACGATAGACGACCGGATCGCTTAAGGGATGGATCGCCGCAACGTTCACAAAATCAGCATGTATCCCTTCATTTTCAAGAGTATCGTTGAACCGCAAGACTTCCATTTGGGAAATGACGGAAATATGTATCCTATTCCCATTCAGAGCGGCCTTCATCAAGGGCGTTTTGAAACGTTGCGTATGTTTCAGCGGAAAGATGCAAGTCCCCGGCAAAACGCTCGGATAGCCTGCCCTTTGGTACCGCAATGGTTTTTTCAGGAGGATTTACCCGGATAAGGTTAAGGCGCTCCATATCCCGTAGGAGATTGAGGACGCCGGAATCAATAAGGTCAATAGTTATGGTCATAGAATGATAATAGAATAATAATAGTACAAAACAAGACAAACGGCAAGGGTAGTGAGCGGGTTTAGGAGCAGAAACCCGGCGTTGCCGGGGCAAGAAAATAGAGAGCAGAGAATAAGGTAGCGCAGAGGCGCCCACGCGCCAATTTTAGCTAACGTTCGGATGATGCGCCTAGCGCCACAGCGGCATAGGAGTGTCTGACACCAAATTTGCAGGGCGCCAGTCGCTGTGGACTTGTTTTTTGAACAACTTGCAGCGCCTTTGGGAAAACAACACCCGCCGACGGCATAAGGGCGCTGACACCAAATTACATCAAGAGAATTTCTGTGCGTTTATCCCGCGCTGAAACGCTGGGCAACTTCTTTATCAGAGAAGGCGCTATTTCCCCTGATTATTCTTATGGATGAAATTATCTCTGATTAACTACAATGTAACTACAATTGACAAATTTTTTCTTGACAACGGAGAAACAGCGCGCTAGTATGGTCTGAAAAAGTCTGTGAAAGAGTCTGGAAAGATGCGGTGGAGAGTCTTGAAAAACATTAACCTGATATATAATTATACCCCACCACCATATATACATTCACTGGTAATTTAGCCGCAGACACCTCATACCGTCCGCCCGGCTTCCTCATGTCATACTCTCACGTTTTCACCGGAACGGAAAAGCAACGAACCTTCGGTTCGAGATCACGCATAGCGCAGGATGACCTACACAGAACGCGCCTCTTCCTTTGAGACGCCCTCACGTGTGCGGATCGCCTCCTCAAGCAGCCGCCTCAACCCGTAGCGCCTCAAGTTTGATTAACGTTGCCAGCCCTTTTTCCACCCGCACGGTAATGCGGCTTTCCGGCACCGCGTTGAGCGGAACCAGCGGCGTGTCAGACTGCGCGTTTAGGTCAAAAGCCGCGATCCGCTTTCCGTCCTGTTCTATACAAAGCCGCGCCTCTTCCGCAACCGTGAGAGTGAGCCGCAAAACGCTTCCCGCTTCAACCCCGTAGAGAGAATAAACCGCGAATTCCCCGCACGCAAGCTCCAGCGAGTAGATACCCCAGCGATCCCAACCAGCTTCCCGCGACGGCTCTTTCCCTTTTTCAACGCGGACAGCCATGCCGGAATCCCGCTGGTACCCAAAGAGACAAGGTTCCTCCCGTGCGCCGCTGAAAGAAACGCCCTTGCCGGGAAGCTGATCGAAGTCCGTGGCTCGCAGAGAACAGGGCGGACGGCGGAACACCGCGCTCGTAACCGCCGGATTTTCAACGCAGTTCTCAAGCTTCATGTTCTCAAGGTATTCATCAAGCATAGCCACAGCTTGGGCTTTTGACGGTTTCGCCCC
>JAISCC010000150.1 GCA_031265845.1 Treponema sp. | reverse complement strand
GGAACATAGAAAGACCCCCTCTTGCCGTCCGATGTTGTTTTGGTAATTCCATCGTAACGCAAGCCGTAAGGTTTTTCTACCGGTTCATCTTTTTATTTTAAGAACTTGCGACTCACAAGATATCTTATTATCGTGGCAAGAAACCAGTAATAAAACCAATAGAATAGTATATATCCGCTGTTTCATGTTCATAAGACAGTTTTATAGATTTCCAATAAAATGTCAACCATTTGAAAGAATGGCGCATAACGAGACTGTATATGCGTAGACCTGCAAAGCGGGTCTGAGTCCGCTGGCAGGCGGTTTGGGTTGCGGCTTTGATAGACTTGATCTTGCTACGCGGCTCTTATCCGGGCTGGCAAAACGTCGCCGGCCCGAAGGGGCGCAACAGCCGAAATGTACTATAACGCAGCTTAACCAAAGAACCTCTCCGCCGCAGAACGGCGGGGAGGTTCTTGTAATAGCAGAGCGATTCGCCCTCCCTCCCTTGTTCCCTAAGGAGACAAATACTTGGCCAACGTGGCGAACAAACGCTTCACGTCCAGCGGCTTGGCGATATGATCGTTCATGCCTATGGCTAGACATTCGCGGACGTCTTCCTTAAACGCGTTGGCGGTCATCGCTATAATCGGACAGACTGCGGCGTTTGGCTTTCCGGAAGCGCGTATCGCGCGCGTCGCGTCATAACCGTCCATAATCGGCATCTGTATATCCATAAGCACGAGATCGTAATCGTTTTTGGCGAACATTTCGACCGCGCGGCCGCCGTTTTCCGCGCACTCTATGGCCAGTCCGGAGTCTTCCAAAATGCCGATGACAATTTCGCGGTTCAACTCCACATCCTCGGCCAGCAACACCCTTTTGCCGCTCCAATCGTACGAGGATGTCTCGTCCTCATCGCCGGCGGCGGTCTCGCCCGTGTACCCAAGCAAATCAACGATTGTATTGTAGAGTGTGGACGGCAGTATGGGCTTGGACAGGAAATTGTCGACGCCGAGAGCGTCAAGCGTAGAGCTGACCTCGCTCCGGTTCGCCGCGGAAATCATGACGATAAGCGCGGCGCCGCGCCGCCCGCCGCCCATAACGCGCATTATTTCAATGGCGGTCCGCTCGCCGTCCATGCCCGGCATCATCCAGTCAAGGAATATCAAATTGTACGGTTTGCCATCCTGCATCCGGCGTTCCACCAGAGCGACGGCTTCCTCGCCGCCTGAAGCCGCGTCACATTTCAATGAAAACCCGGACAATATGCCCTTGAAATACTCGCGTACGTCCTTGTCGTCATCCACAACCAGGATGTGCAGATCGCGGCGCAAATGTTTGGGCAGCTTGTCCCTGCGGCATGCCTTGCCCCACTTTATGGCAACTTCAAATATAAACCTTGAGCCGCCGCCCGGGTTGTCCTCAACCCAAATGTCACCTCCCATGAGGTTGACTATGCTCTTTGATATGGAAAGCCCAAGTCCGGCGCCGCCGTATTTGCGGGTGGTGGCGCTGCCCTCGGCTTGTTCAAACAAGCGGAACAGCCGCGCTTTCTGCTCGTCGGTTATGCCGATTCCGGTGTCGGCGATCTCAACATGCAGCCGCGCGGCGTTGGTGTCTATGGGCGTCTGGCGCACTGACAACGATATTTTGCCGCCGTCGGGCGTAAATTTGATCGCATTGGCGAGAAGATTTATAAGTGTCTGCGACAGGCGCAATTCATCGCTTATAACGGCGCGGGTAAATGTATTCTCCACGTCCACATGAAACTGCTGCCCTTTTTCATCTATTTTTACCTGAACAACATCAAGGACATGCTGCATCATGTTCTCAAACACGAATTCTTCCGCGCTTATCTCAAGTTTATTCGCCTCAATCTTGCTCATGTCCAACACATTGTTGATAATGCCAAGAAGCTGGCGGGAAGAATTCTCAATTTGCGCAAGACAGTACCGTACGCGCTGCATATCAGCCGCTTTGTGCGCAAGCGTCGTCATGCCGATTATCGCGTTTATAGGCGTACGTATCTCATGGCTCATGTGAGAGAGGAAATTGGTCTTCGCCTGAACGCCCGCAATCGCAGCGCGATTGGCTTCCAGCAACGTTTCGGTCATCAGAGAGCGCGTTATGGCGGACGCTATCAGTATCCCCGCAGACTGCAACAGATCCTCTTCCGCTTTGATAAAAGGCTTGTCTTCGTCGCAACGCGAGAGTCCGATGACGCCCCAGAAAGCGTTCTGGACAAAAAGCGGAATGTTCAGCGAAATCTTCACCATTGCCATTGCAGCGGGTTTTTTCGCCGGATCTTTGAATACCTCCGCTATGCGGAAGTTGTACAGCCTGCCTTCCGCGAGTGTATCGCGCCATCTGGGGAGGATTACGTCGCACGGTACCGGAGGGGGCGCCAACGGCTGGTTTTCCAGTCTTGTCCAACTGCTCGCAACCGAACAGTACAGCTCGCCGCTCGTCTCCCCATTCTTCAGCACATAGGCTATATCCACATCCGATCCCGCGCCCAGTTCAGCAATCGCATCGTACAGTACGGCGTTGATGTCGTTGCTGGATTTCATCAGCGCAACCGCCATTTTGTTGATTGTTTCAAGCAGTCTGTCGCGCACCCGAAGAGAGATGAGCATATCGCGTTGTTTGCGCAGGTCCACCGTGTAGACCATCAGTACAAAACCGCCTATATGGGCTACTTTTTTGATTATGACGCTTAGCGGGCAGGGCTTGCCTCTAATCATCAGCTCAGTTTCAAGCTCGTGCGTCCCATCGCGGACAGCCGCTTCAAGCCGGTCGGCAAGTGAAGTGGACAATCTGCCGTCAGGCTGGCGTTTCGGTATAGACGCCGCCACAAACGCTACGAAGTCGCGCCTGAACTCGACTTCGCTCGTAAATTCAAACAATTCAAGTGCGGCGGGATTGCAGTCAAGAACACGAAAGCCGCTGTCAAACATGATGCACGCATGAGGGCTGTTTTTGAACATCGCCTTGCGTGATTCCTCGGAGCGCTCAATATCCGCCATAAGGCACTCGCGGTGACGAATGGTTTCCTCAAGCGCGGAGCGCAAGGCGTCTTCCGCGCGGACATTTTTGTCAATATTAAGCGTACTGCCTATCAGTTTCGCCGGTTTGCCGAGATTATCGCGTTCTACAATGACAGCGTGCAGCATGTGCCAAAGGTACTGATTGTTCGCCCCCATCAAACGGAGAACATGCTCAAAATTGCCTTCGCCTTTTTCAAGATACTCCTCCAGGTTTTGCCTGTACAGAGGCGTATCATCAGGATGCACCATTTGCAGAAATTCCTTGAATGATTTCTTTTCAAACGGCTTGAGCGTGCCGTTAAAGGTGATGGAATCAGACGCTAAATTCCACTCCCACACCATAAACCCCGCCGCGCTCTCAACTGAAATGTGGTATCGGCGTTCGTCTTCAAGGCGTTTTTCGCGTATTTTCGCAATGGTGTTGTCGCGCATCATGCCGGTCACCCGTGTCGGACGCCCATTTGAGTCGCGTTTCGTTATGCCGACCGTTTCGCGCACCTGCACCCACGACCCATCGGCGCATTTCATACGGAAATCAATATAGGGGGCGCCCTTGCTCGCGCCGATCAGAAACGCGTCGAATTCGGCTTTGACCGTCGCGGCGTCATCAGGATGCATGCGTTCAAGCCGGAACTCTATGCGCGGCTCAAAAACGCCGGGCGGCATGCCTATAATGGCGAGCCATTCATCACTGTAATACGCCGTGTTTGCGTCAATATGCCAATCCCAAAGACCAGTGCCGGATGCGGCGAGCATTATCCTCAGCGTGTCCGCATCAATTGGCGGGACTATGTGTGTATCGAACATGTGAGCCTCCTCTCGTTATATGAGAAAACTGCGTTTAATCAATTTGCTTTCCTTTTCAGCTTCTTCACGCTCTTTCCGCCTGGATTCCGCGCAAAAGGCAATCGTATGCTTGGTGAAACGCGCCGCATCATGCTTTTACGCTCGATCCCTGCGGAAGAAAGGAGCAATCATATTGTGTATGAAGGGTGGAATTTCCTTGCGCCTGTCTGACGCATGGTTTTCTTGAAAAGTCGCATTCAACATAATCAAAAAAGTATAGTCTATACGGCGGTTTTTGTCAAAGAGCGTCTGCAAGAGCGTCTGCAAGAGCGTTTTCAAGTTTCAGTAAAAATCGTTTCCGCTCAAGACCGCCGCCATAGCCGGTAAGAGCGCCGTCCGCTCCGATGACGCGATGGCAGGGGATAATGATTGAGATAGGGTTGCGTCCTACAGCGCCGCCCACAGCTTGCGCCGCCATAACGGGAATGCGCCGCTTCGCCGCCACCGCAACGGCAAGAGCGCCGTAGGAAGTTGTCGCGCCATAAGGGATGCGCAGGAGCAAATCCCACACCTGCTCCTGAAAAGCGCTTCCCCGCGCAAGCAACGGCGGCGCGGCGCAATGAGCCGCGCATGGATCTTCGCCGGAAAAATAGGTTGTCAACCAGGCGCGAAGGGCGCCGAACAAGGGCAAATCCGGCGCTTCGGCGCGGTCAGCCGTCCGGGGGAACGGGAGCGCGCCGGTGAAGTCAAGTCGCGTCAAGACGGCGCCGCAAGCGCCTGAACCGGGTTCAGCAAGCGCCTGCATCGCGCCCAATGGCGTGTCAATAATGGTATAATATGAACCAGTTTTTTGCATTTTTTGCATCATCCGTCAAACTCTATTCGGGATGGGCGGATTTGAACCGCCGATCTCTTGCTCCCAAAGCAAGCGCCTTAGCCACTAGGCTACACCCCGTATATTTTTGTTTGCAATCGCAGTCCGCTTCCCGCAGGTTCGCCCGCGTTAAGAAAAGAGGTCTTCTTCTCCGGGCGGAAAAAGGTACAGGTCGGGCAACTTAAAGCTTCTGCTCAACAAGAACGTGGTGACGCTTCTCTGCTCGCTCTTGACGGGAATCTTAAAAAAATAGTCAAGATCATCAAAACCTTGAGCATTAATCCGAACGGAGAATTCAAACATCGCATGCATGCTCGCCTCTTTAGCCAATACAGGCGCGGGCCAGAAACTGAACGTACCTTTGCTCTGCTCAATAAGGTGAAAGGGATTCTGCCAGTTGTTGTCAACCATAGCGACCATCTCGCCGCTGCGGAGCAATTCAACGTCAATATCCGCCATAGGCGCAAAATTGGCTCCATCAAAGACGCGCCCAGAGATGGCGGGCAAGTTGAACACTGGCGTCGCGGGAACCGGCGACTCTTCCTTTTTAATTTCGTGCGTGGAGGACGGCCTCTTATTATGATTGATCTGTGTAATGCCTTCGCGTATCATGACAACAATGTCAGCCCCTCGCTGCTGGTTTTCTATTGAGTTCTGTTCTATTCTAACGGCTCCCCGGTTTGAAACAATATATCGAGGCTCGATACGGTTAAGCACATAACACGCCGTATCTATACGACATTGCTCGCAGGTACAGATGTTCTCAATATTATCGCTCTGTTCAAACATGTTAAACATGTCGTTCACCTGAGCAATAACAACATCCTCATTAGTGTTATGAAGTTCCATATACGCGCACCCTCCCCCCTTCTTCCTAATTAGTTATACATACCAAGTAGCATAAGCATACATTATAAGGTAAATGTATGCAAGATGTCAAGAAATGTTCCATTATGTTTTATACGTTTTTTTGATGATTGGTCAATAAATATTCTTTGAATTTGCAACTTCTCTTTAAAAGAACGTATTGTCTCTTCATTGACAAGCGCCGAGCTTTTTGAGAAAGAGCGCCGTTCGTCAGTTACATACAAACCCGTCTCAAAAGAGATCGGTTCAGGCGCATCAATGATGACATCGTCCGCCGCAATGGAAACGCCGGATGTTTTGCCCAGCGCTTCGGCAAGCCGCTCTTCATACGCGGAACGTTTGGCGATGTCCACATAGCCCGCGCTTCCCGCCTGTTCGCATTCGTCAAAAGGAATTTCGGCCGCTGTCTCATACAGACAGCCGTTTTTGACTTTTTCCCCCAGGGAGAGTATAGGCAACATTCGGGAACGGGCGGACATGAGCGCGAAAAGCCCCTGATCATCCAAATCGTAAAGCTCTTCTTTCGCAATAACGCGCTTCTCAAGAGCCGCGATAAGGGCTTTTTTAATCATTGAGGTCGCGGAACGGACGGAGCGGTGCCAATACACCGCTTTGTACATGAGGTATTTTGAGAAAAGGATGGATTCCACGCCCGGAATGCCTCTGGAATCAATGTCAACGCCGCGCTCCCTGTTGGGGATGAGTCTTGAGAATATGAAATCAACGTCCTGAGCCCCATAAGGAACGCCCGCGTAACGGGCGTCGCGGTTCAAATAGTCGAGTTTGTCGGGGTCAAGGCAGCCGGAGAGCAGCTTCCGGTAAAAGACCAGTTCATGGTCGCTGTCTGCGCCCGACTCGGGATTCAGTCCGGCGTCAACGATGGCGGCCGCAAAATACGGATCCGCTCCGCTTTGCGCAACGAGGTCTTTCATTGGAGAAGACAGGATAATCTTGCCGGCAAGCGCCTCGTGATCCTCCAGGGGCAGTTCCTTGAGCGAATGGGCGTAGGGGAAATGCCCCGCATCGTGGAGGAGGGTCGCGGCAAGGAAGGAACGGACGCCGACAGGGGTCAGCCACTCGTCCGCGCCCTGTTCCGCAAGCGCGAGGATAAGCCGCCGCGCAAGGTGAAACACGCCGAGGGAATGGGCGGCGCGGGTGTGCGTCGCGCCCGGATACACGCAGTACACCGGCCCCAACTGGAATATGCGGTGCAGCCGCATGAAGGGCGCTGACCTGACGACCGCCTCAAGCTCAGGCGTCAGGTACACATGCCCCCACAAAGAGTCCCGCACCGGCGAAGTGAAGGCGCGGTTGAGCGCCTCATAAATTGATGTCCGCATATTCAAAGGGTACACCTTGAAGGAAAATTTGACAAGATGGCGTTTACGTGAATATCCACGCCCCGGCTTTGCCGAGATACTGGATGACGATTGCGACATGCGGCTTTCTTTGCAATTTCGACGCTTTGGCGTTCCACTGCTGTAGATCGTAAACGGCTTCTTTCACCTGTTTTCGGGCGGACTCTATTGCGGCGGTTATGTCCGCGCTGCGGTCGGGCAAGGTCTTGACAAGATAGTCGGAAAGAAACCATGCGGTTAAACCGGTGATTACCGCGTTGTTCGATATTTTAGTCAGAATGATAAATTCTTCGGCGGCTTCGGCAAACCGCCAGTCGAGCAGCATGGAAAAACCATAGTAGAAGCGGAGCCACAACAAATCCGCTTTGTTGGGCTTGCGGCTGTGGATGCGGGCGGAAAAAAAGTTCGCCGCGCTGGTCATGTTCTTTTCCAGAAGGCGCGCGGTTCCGAAAATCAGGGCGTAGGTCTCGACAAGCTGCGGTTTTGCGAGCGCGGTCTTGTTTTCAAGATTGACAAGCGACGCCGTATCAGATAAAATAAGATACGCTTGCGCCAAAAGACGCACGGAACGGGAGGAATAGCGCCCTTTTGTCAGCGTCTGCGTTTCGAGGAGTTGGACAAGGGCGGGCCAGTCCTCTTTCTCCAAAAAAGACAACAGTTTCGCGTTGACAAGATAGTAGGCGTCAAAAGCGATGAGTACAACCACGCATAGCGCAAACGCCCCCCACAGTTGTACGCCCAGCGCCTGCATACTGTTTTCTAGGCCAAACGAGGCGCCTATAATAACCATGAAACAGACGATAATACTATTAAAGATAATAAACATGGTCTTTATTTTCATGTGAACCTTCCTCCCACTTGCATTTTTACTATAATTTATCATAATATAATAAGAAGGGATAGACATGAAAAATATAGCTATTAAAACCATTCATGGTCAAATGGTCTGGTCGGAGGCGGTGTATCTAGACAGCCAATTCATACTCGCGGACCCTGACGCAGGGCTTTCAGAGACAACGCTCCACACGCTTAAAGAGTGGGAATTCACCGAGGTTTGGACCGAAGGGGAGTTGACCGCCAAGCAGGTCACTGAGAAAAAAGAAGATCCCGTGCGCACAGCCATACGTTTCATTGCGGCGACGGGCGAGGAGTCCAAGGTTGACAGGGCGTCGGAACTGTACGAAAAACTCAAAGCCTACATGGAGAACCTATTCATGCACGTAGCTAAAAAGAACGAACTCAATTATGATGAGTTGTCCGCGCTTATAGCCAGCACGGTGCCTGTGGTCAAAGAGAACAAGCAATTTCTGATGAGGGCGCAAAGGACTCCGCCCCTGGAAAAGGAAAACGAGTATCAAGCGTCTCATGCGGTGCGATGCATGATCATCTCAATGATTATTGGCAACTACCTCAAATTCTCCGATACAAGGCTGGCGGAATTGGGAATCGCCGCTCTGTTGCATGAGATCGGCATGACAAACCTGCCGCCGGTTTCCAGGGGGTATTACAACAAACGCCCCCTTACGCAGGACGAAAGGAAAGCCATCTTCTCCCATCCGGTGTTCAGCTATACCATATTAAAATCTTTCAATGCGCCGCTTACCATTTGCCTTGCGGGACTTGAACACCACGAGCGGGAAAATGGAAGCGGTTATCCGCAAAAGCTGACAGGCGACAAGATCAGCCTTTACGCCAAGATCATAGCCGTAGCGTGTTCTTACGAGGCGCTTACCGCAAACAGACCGTACCGCGACGCAAAAGACGCATATAGCGGCATGTATCTGTTGCTCAAGAACGAGGGAAACCAGTACGATTCCACCATAGTGAAAGCATTGTTGTATTCATTGTCCTTGTATCCGGTGGGAATTTACGTGCTTCTTTCAAATGGGAAAAAAGGACAGGTGGTGGACATCGATCCGGCAAATCCATTTTTCCCCATTGTACAGATATTCGGATTGTTCACCCCTGAGGGCGGTAAAGTGACGATGCAGACTTCAAAGAACGGCATCTCCATTATACGTCCATTAAAAAAGGATGAAATGATCATTTGATAGCGCGCGGATTGTTTCTCTGCATCTTTTCGTTACTCATTATCTGCATGGCGGCCGGTTTTGCCGCCATGCTGGAAAGGGCGTTGTTTTCGGTGCGGAAAACCCACCTTAAAATCCGGGCGGAAGACGGCAATAAAAAGTACCGGCTGGCGCTGAACATCGCCGAACACCCGGAAATTTTCGCCTCCGCGCTGCGGGTGTGCAATGGCTTTTTTATGTCGCTCGCAGGCGTCGCGGGAACCGTGGGAGCCGTATGCATTTTCATGGCGAGATCGGAAAGGCAGTCCGGTTTGTGGGAACCGTCTGACGCGATAGGACTGGCGTTGCTCATCCTCGCCGCCATAACGGGCTTTCTGGGCGGAAGCGTTTTCAAGCAAATAGCCATGTATAGACCAGAACATACCGTTCTCCATTTCCTTCCCCTTATAAAGTGCGCCGCTTTTTTATGCGCCCCCCTTTTCATGACAAACGCCTTTTTTTCTTCGTGTGTAAGGAAGATTTTTAACGCTCAAGGATCCGGACGGGAAACAAGCCAAAGCATAACCGAAGCGGAACTGCGCATCGCGTTGCGGGAGGGGGAAAAATCCGGCATTGTGGAAAGCGCCGAACGCGCTATGGTTGAAGGCGTCTTTTACCTTGGAGACAGACCTGCGGGCGCCTTTATGACGCATCGCTCGGAAATCGCGTGGCTGGACATCAACGCAAGCCATGACGAGATTATGAAAGCCGCCGCCCAGTTCCGCGCCCAGCGGTATTTTCCTGTCGCGGATGATACGCTGGACGAGGTGATTGGCGTCGTATCGGTGGAAGACATACTGTTCGCTTTTATCGCAAATCCGCAGATTACGCTGAAAAGCATTGCAAAGCCTCCGCACTTCGTGCCGGAAACCATGAGCGCCCTCAAGGTCATTGATGTTTTCAAACAAAAAGAGGTGGACTTTCTCTTTATCATGGATGAATACGGCGGTTTCGCGGGCATTCTTTCTTTAAACGACCTTGTTGAGGAGATTGTGGGAGAGCTTTCCACGCATTCAGCTGAAACTGATGCGATAGTCCAACAGAGCGACGGCTCCTTCCTTGTTGACGGCAGCAGCAACATTGATGAGATAGCTGATCTGCTCTCGCTTTCGAGCCTTATTGACGAACATCAGGAATATCATACGATCGCCGGTTTCATCCTGAATCTTGCCGGTGAAATTCCCAGCGCCGGCGCATCGTTCAATTACAAGAACTTTGATTTCACTGTGGTAGACATGGACGGCAACCGCATCGACAAAGTGATGATCGTCCATCATGCGCCCTCTTCCCAAAAAGAACCGAAAAGAGTATAGTGAATTAGGAGCGTAGATGAAAAAAAGCATATTAGCGCTTTTTCTTGTTTTTGCGGCGTTGTTGAACGCTTGTAAAAATGAGGAAAAATCCGGTCCCGCTGAAACCGCAGGGGCGCAGGCGGCCGTACCGGAAGCGGGACCTTTGGACGGTGACGCCAGTTACGCGTTTGGAATGGCGTTTGCCTTGGAATTTAGGGACATTGGTCTTAAATTTGATTACGATAATTTCCTCGCCGGCTTCAGGGATTCTCTTGAAAGCGAAGAAACGAGGCTTACCGAAGAGGAGGCGAGCGATCTGATACAAACGGCATACTTCGCGGCGTTGAATGTGCGGACGGAAAGTCTCATGCAACAGGAAAATGAATTCCTTGCCGTAAATGCCAAGAAACAAGGGGTCGTCACCACTGAAAGCGGACTTCAATACGAGGTTGTCGCTGAAGGGAAAGGAAGCAAACCGCTTGCGACTGATACCGTGCGGGTGAATTACGAGGGAACGCTCATTGATGGTACGGTGTTCGACAGTTCGTACGTCCGTGGCGAACCGGCGGAATTCGTCCTCAATCGTGTTATTGGAGGCTGGATCGAAGGCATCCAGCTTATGAATGTAGGCGGCACGTACCAGTTTTATATTCCATCCAATCTGGCGTATGGAGAAAGCGGTTCGGGCAGTCTTATTCCACCGTATTCCACATTGATTTTCAAAGTGGAATTGCTTGATATTGTAAAGGATAAAGATTAGGAGACAATGATGAAAAAACTATTTACCCTGTGTATGGTTGGCATTGCGGCGACGGCGGTGTTTGCGAAACCGGCGGCGGACATTCAGATCGCCGGACAAGGCGCGCCGGTTGATGATGTCAGTTATTCGTTTGGCGTAGTATTTGGCGTTCAATTCGCGGACAGCGGCTTGTCGTTCAATTACAGCGATTTTGCCCAGGGCTTTAAGGATGCCATTGAAGGCAATCTCACCCTGTCGGAAGACGAGGCGTTGAGTATAGCGAACGCCGCCTATAGAGCCGCTTTAGACAAAAAAAGCGAGGAAAGCAGGGCGAAAGAAGCCGCGTTTTTGGCTGAAAACGCCCAAAAAGACGGGGTGATCGCCACCGAAAGCGGACTTCAATATAGAGTCATCCAAGAAGGGACGGGGCCCACGCCGCTTGCGACCGATATGGTGCGGGCGCACTACAAAGGCAGCCTTCTTGACGGCACGGTGTTCGATAGTTCATACGAGGACGGCGAGCCGGTGGAATTTTCCCTCTCCGAGGTGATAGACGGCTGGGCCGAAGGGCTTCAACTTATAGGCGTGGGCGGCAAATACGAGCTTTTTATTCCATCTGATTTAGCGTATGGCGCGGATGGCGCAGGTTCAATAATTCCTCCCTATTCGACGCTGATCTTCGAAGTGGAACTGATCGCCATTCTGGAATCTGATGAAGCGCAAGGCGACGCGGACGACGAAGCGACATCCGCCGCTCCAGACGATACTGAACAGTAATTTGCGCGTCTCACCCCGCCGCCTTAAGGCGGGGCGCCGTGTGGTTAGCCTGAAATCTCGGTGCCAACAAACGCTTCGCCAGCAAGAAGCCTCTTCACATTAGGAAGGTCTTTGCCCGAAGCGCAGATGACTTTGAGCTTTAGGGTGTCTGCGTGGCGGCTCGCCACCGGATCAAAAGGCGTGTTCTTGCCGGGCGCCCACTCTTCTCCGACCATAGCGCGAAAATCCTTCCATGAAATGCGATCAATAGGCGTGGCGTGAGGGTTATTTTTTGGATCGTCCGTGTACACCTGCGCAATATTGGAGAGATTGATGAGGGCGTCAGCCTTGAATTGCTCGGCAAGCAGGGTCGCGTCGTAATCCGAGGAAAATCCGGGCTTCCAGCCTGCGGCTAAAAGAACCCTGCCGGTAAAGGCGACCGGAACGCTGGGGTTTATCACCACATCGTCTTTACAATAATCGCCCATGACGGCTTTGACAAGCTGGGCGTTAAGACGCGTCGCCATAATCCCAATCCAATCCGCGTCTCTGTCAACAACAGCCGCGCCAAGCGCCTCACGCGCCTCACGGTACGTCTGTTGCCACTTCCTTGCCGGACCCCCGCCGCCGACTACAAAAATAAACTTGCGCTCCTGATCCGCGTCAAGCAGTTCTTGAATGAAGCGCACAAAATCTGTCAAAAAAGCGGCGTCCGCCATATCAGGCGCGACAATGGAGCCGCCCAGGGAAACAACTGTTGTCATATTCATTCCTCCTCAAGTAAATTTTTTGGACTGCGCGCTGTTGCGCACGCTCTGCGCACGTTCCACGCACATTATTGCGTATACATGCCCGTTATGGCAATATCGCTCCACAACGATGAATACGATGTAATGCCGCCTACGACTTCTTCCCAAAAGTCCTGCAACGCATAATCGGGTTTGTGCGCTGCAAGCCGTCCGCGTGGATCCATTTGCGAAAGCCGGTTCTGCCCCCGGGAGAAACTTATGCGCTGGTTGTCAATGTTGCCGAAGTACCACGACTTCGCGTCATCGCGCAACGAGAAAAGCGATGGCGCGGCTCCCGCGCCAAGCGCCGGATCGAGGGGAACCCACCCGAAACCGTCAAGCCAGAATTCCGCCCAATAATGCGCATGCGCAATACGATTCTTGTCTATTAAAACGCCGGCGACCGGTATGGCTGGAATGCCGGCGGAACGCGCCAAGGCGCAAAAAAGAAGGCTCGCCGAATACGAATCAGCCCGCTTTTGTTCCAGAACATCCAACATGTTGTTGTCAAACGGCTGGTTTTGAATGTTGGCGATGATCCATTCGTATATTCTTTGGGCTTTGATGTAGGGATTCCGCTCCCTTCCGGTTATCTCCGCGGCGCGCGCCGCTATCGCCGGATTATCGGAGGGAATAAGCGAGTCGCTCTGCATGTATGACGCAGGCAAAGAGGCGCTCTGCGTTTTTATTGACTGCGGTTTCACAATGGTCTCCACAGCATACACATCCACAACGTATGAAACATTTATGCTTGTACTCGACTGCGCCGCCGCGTCTTTGATCTGAAACAGCGTTGTTCCTCGGTAGTTTTCCACAAAAGGCTCTTTATCGCGGGAAAGCAGTTCAATTTTAGGTTGTGAAGAAGAATACGCAGGTTGAGGCAGCCACAAGTAGAGGGTGTTGGGGATTGAGGAATCTCGAACCCGTACATTCACCGAATACGTGATGACCCAACTCCGTTTGTCGCGGAAGGCTTTTGTACCGGGTTTCTCATTCACCGTAAAAAAAACAGGCGCGGAATCGCCGTGTACGGTGTGAATTTCAATGTTGCCGCTTACCGCCCCATCGGGAACGCGAAGGCGAATCTCATCTGAAGTCCACAATTCGTATCCCAATCCCGCGTCAAAGGGTTTTATGACGTTTTTTTCACTATTTTCTGCATTTGAGAGGAGGTTTTCCGCTACCCATGAAAAGCGCACGCTTCGATCCTCCCGCATCGCGCCGAATCCTCCGCCCTGTATGCTTATCAAAGAACCGATGGAAGCTGATCCGGGTTTTACCGTATCAATACGCGGTCCGGCGCTTACGGGCGCGGACTGGGCTTGTTCGGGTATTTTTGAACGGTTTGAAAAAAGAACCGCGTTGCTCTTCTGATCGCCTTTATGAATATAAATCAGCCCTGTCCGCCCGAATTCCGGCAACCGGACGCGGATAAGGTTGTCCGTCCATTCAAGGTACGATGACGATGTCGGCTCCTGACCCGCTATGGTTATATAGGAAGCCTCCTGCTCCTTGCCGAAATGTTCGCCCGCAACGCTTATAATATCCCCCATCGCGCCGATTTTAGGATCTATCGCCCTAATAACCGGAGCTTTCGCTTTACATGCAAGGAGGCTCGCCAAAAAACTTGATGAAAAAAACACAAGGGCGCAAAAAAAACAGCGTTGTTTCAGAAAACCGTCTTTTTTCATTCTTTTTCGGTCTCTAAAGGCTCCTGAACAACAGCGCCATCCGGCGCTTTGTATGGAGACACATTCACCAACACTTCAATATAGGCGTCTTCATTTGAAGAAGAAGCGCCGAGAGGGAAGAAGCGCACCAGCTCTCCGAATGTAACAGGTATCGTCTGCAAAGTGGTCTGATACTGTACGCCCTGATCCGGAATATTGACCCATATTTGTCCTTGAATGACAAGAATGGTGTTTCCCTCCCGCGCCAAGTACGGGGTGAATTGAACGGCGACAAGCACGTTGGCGCCTAACAGCTTGACGCCCACAGCCCGTCCGGAAATCGTAATTTTAGAGCTGGAAGAGTTCCACACTTCCTGACTGTCTTTTTCCATGACGCGGGCTGTTATATCAAGCACCAACGCTTTATCCTGAAGACTCGCCGGTACATCCTCAAAAGATTGCGCCCACAACGCGGCGGCTCCTGCCGTGAAAAACAGGACGCTTCTCACCATAAACAGCTTTTTGAAACGCATCATTCCTCGCGGCTTCTCCCTGGATACCCTACGGCTTTTAAAATATCAGGCTCACCGATTCTGGTGAATGTCCTGCTCTCAGGCAATTTAATAATCATATAATTAGACGCATCTTCTTGCTCCAAATACTGAAATATGCTGCTCATGTCCTGCACGGAAACCATATCTTTAACATCATAGTCTGCTGGAGCGTTTGGGGAAGCTATTTCCGGAACCTGCTGCCGTACCGCCGGCGCAAAAGGACGGACAGCCGCAACCATGAAGGCTATGATCAACACCGCAACTGCGGCTGCGGCGGGCAACGGCAATGTAATGGTGCGCCGCCACAGCCGTTGGTTTAGTTTAGCCGGATTAAAGCCGCGCTCCCGCTCATGCGCCATTCTTGCCGAGAGGTTTTGCCACACACGCTCTTTCGCGCCGACATCTCTATCAGGAAGCGGCGTTTTAAACATATCCATACATCCCCTCAAGCGCCCCAGCAATGCGGCGCATTCAGAACACGAAACCAGATGAGCTTCCATTCTCTCTTTCCACGGAGACGGAAGCTCCCCATCAAGATAAATGGAAAGTAACTGACGTTCAGGACACATTTGTTTCCTCCACTCCATTTGATAATGCGGGAATATGAGATCCTCTGGGTTGAAGCATCCCCAAGAGAGGGACATTCCCCGATTCAAATATGTTCGCAAGGCGTTCGCGCGCTCTAAAAACTCGTACTTTTACATTTCCTTCACTTATGCCAAGCGCCTTGCCAATTTCCTTGTAATTAAGTTCAGCGTATTCTTTCAGAATCAGCACAACACGCAAATTTTCAGGCAACTGATTGAGGGCTTCCTGTATTTCCGCTCGCATCTCTTTCTTTAAGACCACCGCTTCGCCAGTCTCCTGCACTCGCGTGTCTTCCCGAAACGCTTTTTGGTAGGCTTTCCGCTCTCGATCCTTGCGTTTCGCATAATTCAACGCGGCGTTTTTCACCACTCTGATAAGCCAATACTTCGCGTCGTCAAGGCTGGGAAAATTCATACCCTTTTCATACAAACGAAAAAAAGCGTCCTGACAAAGATCCTCCGCCGCCTCTTCGCTGTTGGCTATGCGGTACGCTACTCTGAACAAGATAGGGAACACCGTATCGTACAGCTTACGGAACTCTGTCTGAGACAAGGGAATCTCCTGTATAATAAACAAATGGTTTTTTCATTGGTTACTAGGAAATGATAATGAAAACCATGGAAAAAGGCAAGAGCAACACGCGGATCGCCGCACGGCTCTGCGTCATAGCGCCGCTACGTCGCCGCTTTGTCTTTTAGGCGCTCCATAGCCTGCGTTCTGAGGCAACCCGGCGTAAGTTGCATGAATTCAATCGCATTGCCATCCGGATCATGGGTCCAGAATTGCAGGCATTTTGAAACGCCTGTTTTAATTTCCGTATCAATGGGGGCGCCGCGAGCGCGTATTTCCTGAAACATTTCCTCAATATCGCCGCATGTCAGGCAGATGTGTACAAGCCCGATGGGTCGCGCAACGGCTTCCGCTTTTGCTTCGCCTTCGGGCAGGGCGTTTCGCCCGCCAGGGAAAATCTCAATGAACTGATTTGGCGCAAGGTAGATATGCACGCTGCCAAGCGCGCCGTTAGGCAAGTCGTACATACGGAAGGCTTCGGGAAATCCGAGTACGTCGCGGTAAAAAGCGGCGGTTTTCTCAATATCGCGAGCGCGGATCGCAACATGTCCAAGTCCTACAGTCATGCGTCTATAATAATACATTACGGCGCAATCCGTCAATCATGCGCCATTAGGCGCGCGTCCTGTCAGGCGCAAACAGCATCCGTATGGCGGACTTTACGTCCTTCACTGCGGTAAGTTCTGGATTCGCCTCATCGGACGCGGGTCCAATGAAGGTTTCAAATCCCAGGCTTTTGCCGGCTTTGACGCGCCCGGCCAAGCGGCGCAGGGGACGCACTTCGCCGGCAAGGGAGAGTTCGCCGGCTATCGCTGTTTTCACGGGCAACGGGATGTCCGTTCGCGCCGAGTACAGGGCTGCGGCAATGGCAAGATCAACCCCCACTTCGGTGATGCGGATGCCGCCCGCGACATTGATGTAGAGATCCTGGTCGGAAAGCCGCAAATTCAGGTGCTTTTCCAGTATAGCGGCAATGCGGGACACCCGCGCCTGATCCACACGGTCGGAGAACACCCGGCTCACGGCGCCTTTTACCGGCGCGGTGAGCGCCTGTATTTCCACCAGCAGGGCGCGGGAGCCTTCCAGCACTGCGGCGGTCGCGACGCCGGAGGGCAACTCTCCTTCGCGGCTTACCAGAAACAGCAGCGAGGGGTCTTCGACATTGGTCAGCCCTTTTTCGCCCATAGTGAAAATGCCGATCTCGTCAACCGAACCAAAACGGTTTTTCGCGGCGCGCAAGAATCTGCAATCCGCGTCATTCTGTTCAAAATACAGAACCGCATCCACCATGTGTTCGAGAGTCTTCGGTCCCGCTATGGCGCCGTCTTTGGTGACATGAGCGACAAGGAAAAGGGCGGCGTCGTGTTCCTTCGCCCAGGAAATCATCTCCCACGAACAGTACTTCATCTGATTCACGGTGCCGGGCGTCAACCCCGCCGCATCCGTATGCAGGGTTTGCACCGAGTCCACGATGATGACAACCGGGTGGACGGCTTCAAGAACGATCTCAATATCTTCCAGTATGCCGGTACAACATATTTCAATGCGGTCGCCGCGAGCCATGAC
>JAISCC010000141.1 GCA_031265845.1 Treponema sp. | reverse complement strand
GGACGCCCCCCAAGCGAGCGGACCGGCTCGCTTTCATTCGCCTTCCCTCCGCGTTCCGGGGGCGCCCTCTTTTCAAGGGAGCCGGTCTGTCCGCGCCGTTCTTTCCGGCCGTAACAAAGATTGGAATCAACGCCACGCGCCTCACCCGCCTCCTTAAATGCGCGCCCCTCGCCTTTATATCCCGCCACTCCCTTTCTGAATGCCGCGTCTTACGCCGCTCGTAATGGCATAATAACTATTCGGTGTTCTAAAGTAGAACAACTATACTATACTTGTATAAGGATATAGCAAAGGGTAGCAAATAGGGCTAATTCGGATGGAACCCTGGAGCGCCGAAGGCGCGGAACGCATACAGTCCTGTTCTACGACGTACCCGTTGTTTTTTTATATTTTATCCTGTTATTACATCTTCAAATAATATTTTTATAACATTTTCAGGTTCCTCAAAAATTGGGCTATGGGCCGAATTCTTAAATGTATAAAACCCTTTTATTGGACTTTCCAATATTTTATAATATTCTTTTGCCAGCGAATAATTTACAGTATAGTCATATATCCCATGAAAAAAATATGCCGGTACATCTACTGACCTTACTTTTTCTGAAATATCTGTTTGCGTCATTATTTTCCATAAATTTGTTTTGTTTAAATATATTGATTTTGCTTTCCATATATTTATCCTTTCAGAAAATGTATATCCTTTGTTTCCCATTATTGGAAAAAATATTCCACTAACAACTGATTTCATAGAATGCATTGTTCCTATACCCAACTCATGCATAGGTTTATCACGAAATGCAACGTGTTTTTTCTGAATTTCATTTAATGAGATAATATTATATTTCCCCAATCTTTTAACCATATTTTTATTGTTGGTTTTTGAATATTGTTCAATCATGTATTTGTATGCCATTTTTTCCGATTCGAGCTGATTCACGATTTGCGCCACGCCGATATAGGCATGAAATAATTCAGGCTTTTCCTTTACAGCATATAATCTAACAAGTGTTCCCTATGAATGTCCCATTAAATATATTTTTTCTTTATTAAACCGTTCCCTTAAATAATTTGTTACTTCAATTGTATCTAAAACAATATTTTCTATTGTTAAATCTTCCGGGGTGATATTTCGTTATAAGAAATTCCGGCACCTCGTTGTTCCCACCAACAGACGGTAAAATGTTCTTCAAGATGTGTTGGATATTTTTCTGTCAATCCATATTCAGGCAATCTAGGTCCTCCATGTAGAAATAATAATACAGAATTATTTATCTTATTGCTTTCTATAAACATTCCTTGGGTAAAACCATTTATTTTAACAAATATTTTTTCGAAAATTGAATTTATAATGTCTATATCCTTCTTTTCTACTGATGTGCATGAATGAACAATACACAAACAAATATTGTGACATAATTCTTCATGAAATGATTTTATTATATTTGCAAATTATTGTCAACGGGTATGTCGCCTAACGTCCCGCTGTTAACGACGTTTTGGCGGCCCGGATAAGGGCTTTGCGCAGCAAGACCAGGGCTGGCAAAACGTGGCTACGAAAAACCGCACAAAGGGCGTAGCCCGACTGCGGTTTTTCGTAGCCCGAGCCGCCTGCTGACGGCGAAGCGCAAACAGTCCTGTCATGCGAAGTTTGTCCATTTTTCATAAATCTATCTCTTCATTTATTCTAAATTATCATGAACATATTGTTGCATTTCCTCTAAAATTAATTTTTTAGTGGCCTCTATGTCTTTTTTATCTGTTAAATCACCGTCATCAACAGCATAATAATTGCCAAGTATTTGTTCTATACCAACATCATCGCCGACATATCTTGTGATATTTTCATTATCACTTACTTCAAAGTTTGCAAATTTTATTCCTTTACTCAAGTCTATTCTGTTATGTAATATATAATAAAACACTTTAGCAATGAGAGCTTTTTTAGGATGTAAGAGTTTTATATTTAGCTTGATAAAATAATTTTCAAATAGTTTTTTGTTATTATCATCATCTACTCCATTCACGATAATTTTAACAAGATTATCATCAGATATATTGTTAGTTAGATGATTTGCAATTTTATATATATCCACATTATTTAACATATCACTATAAAATAGTGCGGACATAAAGCCGATGTCGTCATAAAAATCTATAAATTGTATCATAACTTTCATTATCATCTATTTTTTTTATTCTGTCAATATGTTTTCATTTCATTTACCAATAAATTGACAAATGGCACATGACAGGACTGTATACGCATTGCCGCCCACGCCCCACTGTTAGACGCAAACGCTATACATAAAAATAAAAAAGAACTAAAATCACTATAAGACAGAGAATATGAAAAAGAAGAAATTATATAATAATCCAAAAACGTCGCCAGTCCGCCCCGCCTTCCGGCGTTCATTCCCCCTTCATTATGAGCCGTCGGCAATTATTTTTCAGTGTCCGGCGATTGATTGCGAGCCGCTGGCAATTGATTGCAGGGGCTTGTCAAACAATTGGGAATCGCCCATAATTAATAATGGACCGTCGGCGCTCAATCACGGATGGTTCAAAAGGAGTTGTACATGGCTGAACAGAAAGCGGTCGTCCCCAGTTCGGACGAGGGTTTTGACAGACGGTTTGCGCTGGTTACGCAGGTGGCTTCCCAGAAAACGGCGGGCGGAGCGAGCGCCGAATGGACGCATATACCAGCGGAAAAAGTGACGGAGTTGTCCGCTAGTTACACCGCCTGGCACGGCGCTTTTGGGAAGATGTCCGGGCCACACACGTCCGTGGATACCGCCGAAAAAAACGCGGCCCGCGATGCCGCCGAGCCGGTTCTACGGAAGTTTATCCAGCGGTATTTATACGACGCGGACGACGTGGTGACCAACGCGGACCTTCAAAGCGTGGAATTGCCTGTCCGCGACCACATATACACCCGGCATGGCCGCCCGGAGGAACACGTCGAGTTGGAGACCCGTCCGCATGAGGCGGCGGAGATTCGCATTGACTACCGCTGTATGGAGACTAGCCACAGGCGACGTACAAGGGGCTGGCGCTGTATTGGAAGGTTCTGGAGGATGGGCGAGGCTGTTCCGGAGCCGGAAGCGTTGCAGTTGAGCCGCCTTATTACCCGCAACCCGCACATCGTTCATTTTGACAATGGCTTGCGTGGGCGACGGGTGGCGTTTTCGGCGGCGTGGGAAAACGGTTCCAGCGAGGAAGGCTCGCGTTGCCCTTGTGTGGCGTCCATTATTCCGTAAGGGCGATGACGCGCCATTGCCGTGTGCAGGGAAAAAGAAGCGGATGATGGCGTGGTTTCGGTTCGTTTGCGGGCCAGCAAGCGGCTTCCGCTTGTTTTTGACATTGTATGCCGGATAACCAGCCTTCAATTCTAGCCGAAACTTCTTTTTATGCGGTTGTCTACAAGCCGCCTTTTATGCACACGGTTCCCCTACGGGGCGATTCCGGCGACAATCCGCATTCACAGACTCTTCTTGACTGGTACGCCGCTGGTTTTCCTGAAGCGAAAGCCGTACGCGGCAGGCAGGCGTGGGAATGCGGTGTGATCCACCGGCTTGACTGCGAGACGCGAGGGCTTGTGCTCATTGCCAAGACTCAGGCGGCTTTTAACGCCCTCATGCGCAGGCAGGAGCAGGGTTTTTTCGTGAAAACCTACAGGGCTGAGTCTGCGGCGCGGGCGGGTGGCGGTGGTGTCGCTGTCGCCGGTTTTCCACCGTGTCCGTACAGCGATATTCGTTCACCCTGCGTCATTGAAAGCGCGTTCCGCGCCTTTGGTCCGGGACGGGCGGCGGTGCGTCCCGCGCTCAAGCCGTTTCCGAAACATAAGGACATTGCGCTTGATCGAGGCGTATATTATAGAACGGAAATTCTTGAAAAATTTGAAAAAATAGAAGGGAAAGAATCAAATGGCGGTACCGGCGCCGTGTTCCGCATCCGGCTGGCGCGAGGCTTCAGGCACCAGATACGTTGCCACTTGGCGTGGCTGGGGCATCCGCTTTTGAACGACGCCCTGTACGGTGGCGCAACCAGCTGTTGCGTTCGCCTTCAATATGCGCCGATTGGCTTGTGCGCGGCAGGCTTGACGTTTGTCGATCCGGCGTCGGAACGCGCGGTCTCGTATACATTAGATGAAGCGTGAGGAGCATCCACATCGTACGCGCTGCGCCGTAGGCGCACGGTATGCCAAACTTGACCCACAAAGGATTTAAGTCATGGCTCCGCGCCGTCAAAAGTGTCTGACACTACATCGTCTAATAAACTGGTCAGCCGGCGCAGCCTGTGATACAAGCTCCCGAACACCCACTCCGCCGCCCGCTCCGCAAGCCCCGCCTTCACCGGATTCTCCGCGATGTACTCCCGCGCCCTCAAAAAGTCCTTCATCCCATTGATTATGCGTGAATAGAACCGCTCACCCCACACATGCCCCTTCCGCTCATGCTCTTTGTTCCACGCCTTGGCGAAATTGCACTTTATCCATTGCATTATCTTTGATAAAGCCCCATCTTTGCCCGGCTTTATCAAGAAATGGATGTGGTTTCCCATAATACAAAAATCCCATAATTGGAAATTGAACTTCCGCTTCGCCTTTTTGACAAAAGAAAGGAAGAGCGCCTTGAACCGCGGCTCAAGAAGGCTCATGTCGTCATGGTCGATTTTCGACGTGACGTGATAGGTGGCTCCGTCATGGAGCGTTCGCAAGCTTCTCATACTTATAATAACGGAATTGTCATGCAAATTGCTTTGGCGTCAGACGCCGGCTTGCAAAAAATGCTGAGAATGTTTTAGCGTCTGACACCGCCGCCGACTTATTGCGACTTAGTGGGCCAAGTTTAGGTGTTATGCGCGGGTTGCCCATCAAACTTTCTCCCCATTGCACAATCAAGCGATTAATTATATCATTAGAAATGATATGAAACGATACGTGCGGTGATAGCCGCGCCGGAGGAGGTTGCCATGAAGGTTCTTGCGATTAATGGGAGTCCGCGTCCAAACGGCAATACCGCGAAGTTGCTTGACACGGTATTGGAAGTGTGTGAGAAGGCGGGCTTGGAGATCGAATTGTACCAAGCCGGAGGCAGAGATGTGCATGGCTGTCGAGGTTGCGCGACCTGTTGGAAAAACAAGGGGCGGTGTGTCATTGACGACTGGATGAATGAGCTGTATCCAAAGATGAAAACTGCGGACGCGATTGTGCTTGGCTCGCCGACGTATTTCTTTGATGTAAGCTCGGAAATCAAATCCATCATTGACCGCACTGGCTATATTTCACGCGCCGATGGTTTTGCGTTCAGCAGAAAAATCGCGGCTGGGGTGAGCGCGGCGCGACGGGCTGGCGGTGTCACTACGGTGGATTCGATGCAACATTTCTTTCTCATCAACGACATGATTGTTCCCGGTTCAACGTATCTGAACGTAAGCCTGGCGTGTAATCTTGGAGATGCGGAAAAGGATGACGAAGGATTGAGAACCATGCGCAGACTCGGCGAGAACATCGTGTGGCTGCTGGAGAGAATTCACGCGACCGCATAAGCCTTGCGGCGCGTTGCGCCGCATTGTCCGCTCGCAATGAAGCGGGCGGCTTTAATTATTTATGGAGGATGACAGTATGAAAGCGTTGTTTATAGGCGGCACCGGCACCATCAGTACCGCTATTTCAAAGAAACTTCTGGAGCAGGGCTGGGAATTGTACCTGCTCAACCGGGGCAACCGCAACACAGTTTTCGGTGAGGTTGGGGAACAGGGCAAACTAATTGAGATACATTGCGATATCAACGATGAAACCGATGCGGCTTCAAAATTGCACGGTCTTGCGTTCGATGTTGCGGCGGATTTCATCGCGTTTGGACCTGATCAGGTTGAACGGGATTTCCGTCTGCTCAAGGATAAGGTGAAACAGTACATTTTCATCAGTTCCGCGTCCGCGTACCAGAAGCCTGCGTCCGATTACCGTATAAGCGAGGCGACCCCACTTGCGAATCCGTTTTGGGAATATTCCCGCGACAAGATCGAATGCGAGGAGTTTTTGCTGAAAATGTACCGCGAACAGGGTTTTCCCATCACCATAGTGCGCCCCAGCCACACCTACGACGAGCGCAACGTACCGCTTGGCGTTCACGGCAAAAACGGCAGTTGGCAGGTGGTGAAACGCATCATGGACGGCAAACCCGTCATCATTCACGGGGATGGCGCGAGCCTGTGGACCATGACGCACAATAGTGATTTTGCCAACGGCTTCATCGGGCTTATGGGCAATATTCATGCCATCGGCGAAGCGGTTCAGATCACGTCAGACGAAACCCTCACATGGAATCAGATTTACGCCGCCATCGCCCAGGCTCTTGGCAAGCCGCTGAAAGCGACGCATATTTCCAGCGATTTCCTTGCGGCGGCAGGCTCTTACAATTTCGAGGGCGGTCTTATCGGCGACAAAGCCAATTCCGTGGTGTTTGACAACACGAAACTCAAACGGCTTGTACCGGGCTTTATGGCGCGAGTGCGTTTTGATCAAGGCATACGTCATACGATTAACTATGTGTTAACGCACAGGGAGTGCCAGATCGAAGACCCTGAATTTGACGAGTGGTGCGACAAGATCATTGCGACGCGGGAAAAAGCGATTGCGGAGATGAAAGAGTAGGCTGGACGCGTACACAGGAAAAACAATGCAGGGAATGAGCGCCTCTGGAAACCCCGGTTGGATTCCCAGAGTAAGAACACCTCTGAAAACTGTCGAACCGCAGGTTCACGTTTTCAGAGGTTCCCTCAAAAAAGAAACGTGGCCGCTTGACGAACAGGCGAAAAAACCGCCTCGTGTAGACCATTCAAAAGCCCATCATGTATTTCGCATGATTGACGATTTTTCCACTGACTGCCTTCTATCTGTTTCCACTACACCCCATAAAACGCCATCTGAAATTACCGGTGAAATGGTACGGGAAAGAGTCGCCACCTCTGCGCCTAGAAATAGACAGCGCCGCAAACGGCGGGGCGCTTTATAACGTTTTGCGCCGCTTTGCGCTAACCCCGTCGAATTTTTTTGTCATGAGCGATTGAAAATTGGAACACCGCATAGACGGAACAGCGCGTTGCGCTTTCGCGTTATATATACGCGCCCATCACCAGCCCCCAATCCTCCTCTTTCAGAGAGATAAAACCCATTTTCCTGTAAAAGGCTAGCGCACCGGCATTTGTTCGGCTTACTCCAAGGTGGACGCCGCATACGTTTTTCTTTGCAAGCGCCGCAAACAAGGTCTTCATGAGCGCTCTGCCTTGCCCTTTTCCCTGCAAAGAGGGCAAAAGGTCGATGTGCAGATGCGCGGGATGGGTTTTGTAAAAAGGATTTTCAGCTTCTCCAGCCGAATCGAAATTTTTGTAAAAAAGAGCGATGATATTTTTTTCAACATCTGTTTTGATTTTTTCATGCGGATGGTTCTGGTACCGCCTCCGCAACGGAGGAAGCCATTCAGATTCAAGCCATCTGTTGAACACGAATGTATCCGAAACGCCGACGACGTACCCTTGCGGAACGCCGTCCAGTTCCGCGACAAAGCATAGATCGCGTTCAAAAAACAGATAGGGAGCGGCGTAGTACTGCCCAAGACTATAGGGATCATAAAATAGACCGGAAGCGTCTTTTCCCGCGTCTCCGGTCTTCAAACAAATGTCGTAAAAATAGGGGAGATCGGAAAATTCCGCTCCCCGTACGGTAATTGCAGACATTAACCCTTAACCGCGCCTGCGGCGACGCCCTTGGTGATCTGCTTGCGGAACACGAGGTAGAAGGCAAGCATTGGAACTGCGCCAATAGTGAGGGCGGCGAACTGCCTCCCAAAGTCTGACGCCAAAGAGCCGGAGAACATGTTGATGCCGACCGGCAAGGATTTGATGTTAGCCCAGCCATTGCCGGAAGAAGCCAGAATGTTGATAAGCATGAATTCGTTCCACGTGCCGGAGAATGTGAGAATCGCTATGGTCATGGCCACAGGAGACACCATCGGCAATATAAGGCTTCCAAAAATCTTGAGGTACTTCGCTCCGTCAATACGCGCTGATTCGATCAACGCATCCGGCACGCTCTTCACAAACTCAGTGGAAAGGTACACGCCCATCGGCAGTCCCAAACCTATATAGGGGATAAGTATGCCCAACCGGGTATTGTAAAGCCCCGCCGCGTTCACCATGAGAAAAAGAGGCACCATGATGGATTGAAGGGTAAGCAGGATGCCGATAATGAAGACGCCAAACAATCCGGGAGTCGCTTTGCTCGGTATTTTTGAGAATGCGAAACCCGCCATAGCGCTGAAAACGACTACTGCCAAAACGGTGGCCACCGTATAGAATATGCTGTTGACAAGCAAAACTTCAAAATGCCCCCACCTCCATGCGTAAGGATAATTGCCCTGCCATTCCGCGTAGTTGGGGTTGCCCCTAAGCGCCGCCCGGAAGGGGTCGGCTGGGAGCGCAATTTTACTCATCATAAATTCCTGGGTGGTCCTAAATGACTGCAAAACCATCCACCCCAGAGGATAAATGGCTAACACCGCAAAGATAGCCATTATAAAATAAATGACGCCTTTTATTGGCGCGTCAGTTTTACGTACATCCATAGCTTACTCCTTTCCACCGAATTTTTTCTCTACGAGTTGGGTTACAACGATCAGTATGAAACTAATAAGAACCATGACTGTAGAAATGGCGTTTGCCAGAGGATAATCAGGGCTTGTCTTGAACGCCCGATCAAACATGAACAAAGAAAGCACGCTGGTCTGCCCAGCGGGTCCCCCGCCTGTCATAACGTACAACAAGTCAAAGGATTTTAAAGAACCGGAGATGGCGAGGATCGCGCTTGTAACAATAACTCCAGACAAAGCCGGAAGGATGATGTACCACAGAGATTGGGCTTCGGTCGCGCCGTCTATCTTGGTGGCTTCAATGATGGATACGTCGATCCGCTGGATATTTGCAAGGAAGATGATCACGTACATGCCGGTATACATCCACAACATGACCAGAAGAACGGGAATCATCGGCTGGCTGCTCAGAGTAAATTCCGCGCCCGGTTTGAAAAGCCTCGTAATTTCCATGAACAAACTGTTATTGCCCTGATAAAGGCTTTTGAACAGGATGCCGATGATGATCGGCGTTATAACGTTGGGAAGATAAATAACCGTTTGGAAAAAATCAACGCCTTTAATCAACTTGCGCGACAGAATATACGCAAGAATAAATCCAAGCGGAATTTGTCCAAAAACCGACATCAGAACAATGAGCAAATTGTTCTTTAGGGCGATGTAAAATGGTCCGCCGGGGTAGGTGAACATTCTTATATAACTTCTCACCCCCACAAAATGAATGTCCGCGCCGCCGAACACTTTGCCGCCTCTATAGTCTGACAGGCTTATCACGACAGAAAACACTGTCGGAAAAGCGACCACTAAGAAATAGATCAAGATCGCCGGCAGGACCAACACTATGTAAGCGAAAATCTGTTCTCCTCGTGATGTAAGAACTTGCTTTTTTTTCTCACCCATTTATTACCTCCTCATATAATAGCATCTAAAAATCGGCATGTAACGCCACGCGTTGTATACACCGTATTCGCCATGATATACCCAAAATTTTCTTCTGTCAAATTCTTTTTCTCTTTTTTATCGTTATTTAAAGCTGTTTCAAAACGCGCTCCAGAGAGACAGTTGTTGGAACATACGCACGGCAAACATAAAAAAGCCGCCCTTAAAAGAGGGCGGCTCGCGTCACTTAACTAAACAACAATGAACTTGCCTTTGATGAATGCATTAGTTGCTGGCTTTCCATGCGTCAAACGCATCTTGCGTGGCTTTAGCGACTTGCTCCGGCGTCTGGGATCCCATGCCGATAGCCTGAAGACCATCGTTGAGCGGAGTGTAAACGGCGCCGGCGAACACGCCGTCTATAACTGGCGTAGAAACGCTGTATTCCTGGGTCAACTTTGTAATCGCTTTCTGCATGGCTTCGAGCGGAAGCGATGAAACGTCAACATCAAGGCGACTGGGCGTAGAGATGCCGCCGGTCTGAACCTGCCACAGTTGAACTTCTTTACCCGCAAGCCATTTTACGAGTTCCCACGCGGCGGCTTCCTGCGCGGATCCTGCGGGAATGTCGGCCCTGACGCCCCAGCCGGTTCCGAGGATGCCGGATGTGGATTTGTTGAGCTTCGCGCCTTCAATGTCGGGGAATACAGTGATGAGAATGTTCTCCTGATCGGCCGGGGAGATGAGCGCCTCTCCGGTGGACTGGTCGGTGATGAACGCTCCCACGCGCCAGTCGCCGTCAATGAGGTACGCGCCTCTTTTGGAGGCGAACAGGCTTACAACAGTGCCATAGTCCGTGGTGAGAGTGGACCTGGAAAGAACCCCGTCGTCGTACATTCTTTTTACAAATTGAAGGGCGTTTAGAAAGTCCGGATCTGTGAATTTCGCTTGGCCACTAAGTATTTTCTGATCCCAGCCTTCGCCGCCGAAACGTCCGGCTATGAGGGAGAAGAGGCACGACTGCATGACCCACGTGTCCTGGTTGGCCATAAGGACGGTTTCATAACCCTTCGCCTTGAGCGTCGGAACCTGCGCCACGAGTTCGGCGTAGGTCTTGGCGGGAGTGAGTCCCGCGTCATCAAGCACCGCTTTGTTGATGTAGAACGCATGGCTGGACGTGAGTCCGAGGCTCATGATGCCCACATAGTTGTTTGCAAACTGAGCAGGGGTAAGCGCCAAGGGGTGGTAGGACGCGGACAGACCGTCTTTCTGGACGAGCGGGGTGAGGTCTTTAAGCAGACGATTGCTGTACAGGGTCGTTGAACGTCCTGACGGCCACGCGTACATCACGTCGGGCAAATTGCCGGAAGCCGCATACGCCTCAACCTTGTTGTGGAAGGGGTCGTTGAACAAATCTTCCCTTTCGATAATGATATTCGGATGAGCGTCTTTGAACTTCTGCCATACTTCCGTTTCAGCGGCGACGCTGTTGGCTGACGTCATATCGAAATAGTTCAACACCTTCAGCGTAACGGTACTTGACGCCTGCCCACCACCGGCTGGCGTAGCGGCGGCCGTCTCTTTCTTTTGGCATCCTGTAAGCGCGAGGGCAATAGCCGTCGTGAGGATCAAACAAGCAAGAACAAATTTTTTCATTAGTTCCTCCTAAAAAATGTAGATACGGTATACACCGTATTCAAACATTATATAATAAATTTTACCTATGTCAAGAAAAAAAACACAAATTTTACGTTTATCTGAAAAATATTTCTCAATTATCCCTTGATGTACGCAATCGCGCCTTCTCCGGACTACCGATACTATGCAAAAGAATGGTAGATGAATGTATTTTGATTGAAAACGCCCATAGTTTTACTGGAATTATAATGATAATCTGACAAAATCGCTCAACTATATAGGCGGCGAACTTTTTCAAAACGCTCCATAGAAACGCCGCGCCCTATGGATCAACGGATTTTGAAAAAGAATATGTTTAATCGCGTTTTTTTGATAATTTTGTTGAAAAAATGTCACTATAGATGTTACTATATTAGACAGACTATTATTATCAGGAGTTTCAAATTGAAATACGGTTATTTTGACAATGAGAAACGCGAGTACGTCATTGAGAAAGTCGATCTGCCCACATCGTGGACAAACTATATCGGCGTAAAGGATATGGCGGGCGTGTTTAATCATACGGCTGGCGGCTACCTTTGGTACAAGACGCCTGAATACCACAGGATATCCCGCTTCCGCGCCAATGCGACGCCTATGGACAGACCCGGACATTATGTGTACGTACGGGACGACGACTCAGGTGAATACTGGAGCCTGTCGTGGCAGCCGGTTGGCAAGCCGCTTGACAAGGCGAAGTACACGTGCAGACACGGGCTTTCCTACACTACGTATCAATGTGACTACAACGGCATTGCGGGCGAGCAGACGCTTTTTATCCCTATCGAAGACCCTGTTGAGCTTTGGGATGTCAAACTCCGCAACAATTCGGGGAGAAAGCGCAATCTCAGCGTCTTCTCGTATATGGAATTTTCCTATCACCACATTGAGATGGACAACAAAAATTTTCAAATGAGCCTGTATTCGTGCGGCTCCTCTTATAAAGACGGCGTTATTGAGATGGATCCCTTCTATGAGCCGGAAGGCTGGCAGTTCTTCACCTATATCGATCAGGACGGCAAAATTGCGGGTGGAAAAGAAGACTACGACTGTCTCCGCGATGTGTTCCTCGGTTTGTATCGCACCGAGACGAATCCCGTTGCGGTGGAGAATGGCGTGTGTTCCGGTTCTGAAGAACTCGGCGGCAACCACTGCGGGGGCTTGCGCCGGAAGATCAGCGTCGAAGCGGGAGGCGCTTTCCGTATGGTGTTCATGCTCGGCGAAGGCGACTGCGAGACCGGCAAGAAGTTCCGCGCAAAATACGGCGATTTCAGTACCGTGGACGCATCCCGCGCCGCTCTCGCCGATTTCTGGGACAAGAAGCTCAACAAGCTCCAGATTGAAACGCCGAGCGAAGGCATGAATACGATGGTGAATATATGGACGCTGTACCAGTCCGAGATCAACGTGATGTTCTCCCGTTTCGCCTCTTTTATCGAAGTGGGCGGACGCACCGGGCTGGGCTACCGCGACACGGCTCAGGACGCCATGTGCACGCCTCACTCCAATCCGGAAAAATGTCGCAGCCGCATCAGTGAGTTGCTGAAAGGGCTGACCTCCAAAGGCTACGGGCTTCACCTGTTCCAGCCCGAATGGTTTGAGGAGCGGAAGGCCGCGCCCTTTAAATCTCCGACTGTAGTTCCTCAATTTGATAAAAGCCAGATGGTTCACGGGATTGCGGACGCCTGCGCCGACGACGCTTTGTGGCTGATTCCTTCTATAGTAGAGTACATCAAAGAGACCGGTGATTTCAGCTTTGTTGATGAAACCTTCACCTACGCGGACGCGGGCAAGGGAACGGTCTACGAACACATGATCAAGATACTTGATTTTTCCGCCGAGCAGGTGGGGCGGACGGGAGTCTGCAAGGGGTTGCGCGCTGATTGGAACGATTGCCTCAACCTGGGCGGGGGCGAGAGCGCGATGGTGTCCTTCCTGCACCATTGGGCGCTGGTCAACTTTGTGGAACTGGCGAAGCGGCTGGACAGAAGCGCGGACACCGAAAAGTACGCCGCGCTGGCGAAGAAGGTCAAGGCGGTCTGCGAGAAGGAGTTGTGGAACGGCGAATGGTACACACGGGGCATTACGGCGTCCGGCAAACGGATCGGCGCCCCGCAGAACGAGGAAGGCAAGGTGTTCATGGAATCGAATACGTGGGCGGTGATGTCAGGCGCCGCTTCCTACGAACACGGTGTCAAGGCTATGGACGCGGTGGACAAGTGGCTCTACACCGAATACGGGCTTATGCTTAACGCGCCGTCTTACACCACGGTTGACGACGAGGTTGGGTTCGCCACCCGCGTGTATCCGGGCGTCAAAGAGAACGGCGCCATCTTCAGCCACCCGAACCCCTGGGCGTGGTGCGCCGAAGCCATTCTGGGACGCGGCGACAGGGCTATGAAATTCTATGACGCGCTTTGCCCCTACAACCAGAATGACAAGATCGAAGTCAGGGAAGCCGAGCCGTACTCAACCTGCCAGTTTGTCATGGGCAAGGATCACACGGCGTTTGGACGCGCCCGGCATCCGTTTATGACCGGTTCCGGCGGCTGGTCGTACTTTGCGTCCACCCGCTACATGCTTGGCTTGCGCCCCGGCTTTGACGCGCTGACCATCGATCCGTGCATTCCCACGGGGTGGAAAGGATTCACGGCGCGGCGCGTGTGGCGAGACGCTGTTTACGAGATAACGGTGGAAAATCCCAACGGCGTGAGCAAAGGCGTGAAAGAGTGTTGTCTGAACGGAACGCCCGTGCAGGGCGCCATTCCCGCGCAACCGGCGGGGAGCGTGAATACGGTGCGAGTCGTGTTAGGCTAATGGGCTAACGCTGGGCGCCACGCGAGTGCGCGCGCATAGCGCCGCTATGCGTGGCGCTCAGTCGTACAAACCATTCTTTATTTTAGCGAAACTGGAGCGTATCCAAAAAGGTTCGCAGGCGCAGGCTTGCGGGCCTTTCGGCGCTTGCAAACACCTTTCAGTCAACCCCATACAAACCACAGGAAAAGCGCGGCGGCGGTTGTTGTGATGAGCGTGAAAGGCAGCCCTATTTTGAGCCAGCCGGCGAAGTTCAGATTCACCCCCTCTTTCTTGATGATGCCGGCGGCGACCACATTCGCCGAAGCGCCAAACGGTGTGAGATTCCCGCCCAGGCAGGATCCGATCAGCAGAGCGAACATGTAGAGTTCCGGTTTTAAGGAGAGCGAGCCGGCGAGCGTTGTAGCGACGGGAAGCATGGCGATGATATAGGGAACATTGTCAACAAAACCGGAAACGACAACAGACGCCAAAATGATGACGACAAAACCCAGCAGGATGTTGCCGCCGATGAACGCGGACAGCGTATGCGCCAGATCGTCAAGCAGTCCGGTTTCCCCTACGGCGCCAATGACGACGAATATGCCCACGAGAAACAGGATCGTTTCCCAGTCAAGCCGTTTTATCAAAGCTACGGCGGCGGGAACGCCCTCCTTGCGTATAAACGCATACCACAGAAGCCCCGCGACGCCAAGCCCCAACACCAGCGAGCCGGACATGAAAGAAACGCCGGTGTGAAAAAAAGAACTCCCCGCAAGCCCCAGAATCATGAGAAGCAACAGAATCGATGGAATCATGGTTAAAACCGGCTCGCGATCAATGGAGAGCTTCGCTTTATTGCCTTTTGAGAAATAGGCGTAGAAGTACATCGCGCCCGCAAGCATACCGGTCTGTACGGCAAAGAAGATCGACGCTCGTCCGTCATAGACAAAAAAATCGTTGAAACCATAACCCGCGAAACTTGCGAAAATCATGGAAGGCGGATCGCCTATCAGCGTCGCCGTTCCCTGCAAATTCGCCATGACAGCAAGCCCCACCATGAAACGGGTCGGCTTCATCTTCAATTTGGCGCATAAGGCGAGCGCTATGGGCGCCATCACCAGCACGGTCGCCACATTTTCCACAAAAGCGGAGATAAGCCCGGTGACAACCAGCAACGCCACGATGGCGATGCCGGCGTTGGGCGAGCGCGCCACGATGGAATCCGCAATCACCGCCGGAACGCGGGAATATATAAAAAGCTCGGCGAGGATCAGGCTGCCGGTGTAAATCATCAGGACATTCCAGTTTATCAACGCGCCAAGCGCATGGAGCGGAGCGACCGCCCCAAGAACAATGACTGCGACTGCGGCGATGAGCGTCGCCCACGCCTTTTTGTGCGGAAACGCCACGACGACGGCGTACATGACAACCGTAATCGCAAGGACTATCCATTTCATTTCAATCGCCATAGACGTTATAATTTATGAAAAAGCGGGGGTTTGTCAAGATATGTGTGAAGAATGTATAGATAAAAAAGCCCGTTCCATGTGGAGCGGGCTTGATGTAGGAAGATACGGTGTCAGGCTTTATGACGTTTCTGCCAGCCGTAAAGCGGTGAAACGGCGTTCTAACATTAGAGCGTTGTTTTAGTAAAGGTTACGTCTAAGTACTCATCATAATAATAATCATACCAGTACTTCATAGTCAGATTGTTGTTTTCTAGCAAGAAATCGGTACTGCTACTGCTTTCGTTCGTCCACTTAATGAAAGGCTTAGGCGCATTAATGTCTTTGACTTCATAAGGCCATCGGTTAACATCAACCTTTCCGCCAATAGCCGCCCATACATCGCCATTTGTACGAATTATCAGAACAGTATACTTTGTATCGTTTGAGGTGAGTGAGCTAGAATACCACACGTCATATACACCGGTCTTCGTTGAACCCTCCATTCTGGTCAATGGCAAATCACTAGGATCGCCCTTACTATCGGTTACATAGCTATTCTTTATGATTAATTTCCCTCCTGTAAGTTCATACTTATACGTTTTAGAACTAGAAAGGCTGTTTTCATTTCCAAGTGTGATCTCCGTATCCGTTGTATTGATAGAAGATTCTTTCGTAACCAAAAGGCTATAGGCTACAGAAGGGGTAAAAATAAGATACTCAGCATAATTACCATAAGAATCAGACCACGCGGTGTTAGCTAACGGATTGTTAGTGGTATCAGCGGTATCAGTATCACTGTTTCCCTTATTCTTCCATTTTGCCGTAAAAGTGACATCCGCGGTAATGGGAGAATCAGGAGATGATAGTGACGCTACGCTTGAAGTCCAGCCGTCAGCCTCTTTTCCTGCCGGTGGGGTTACGCCCGGAATGGCCGCGTATTTCTTCTCCTCAACCTCCTGCACCCGCAGTCCGCTTGTAAGCGTTCCTCCATTGAGATCAAACGTAACCGTGTACTTCGTTGGTTCGCCTCCGCCACTATCGCATCCGGCGATAACGAGCGCCAATCCGAACGCCACCGCAAGGCAGAGCGTTCCCGTAAAAAACAGTTTCCTTTTCATAACTGTCCTCCTGAAAAATAGTTCCTTTTTACAAAGGAATTAAAAGGACCAAACGCATTGCAATTTCGCGTGAAACGGCGTAAACTGGCGACGCGCTCAGCGCAGCCCAAATCCGGTGAATTCTGTCCAGGAAGTGTACCGGCTTTGGGTTCCTCTTGTATATAAACCGCTACGCGGCTCGACCGCCCCTGCGGGCATCCCGCAAGGGCAAGCGTCCTGTGTTACAGCGGGGAAAACCCCGCGTCCTGCCATCATGGGATGATGGGCCATCATGGGATGATGATTGATAAAATCTCGCTCCACCGCCCCGTGTCCCCCTTCTCGTTCTGCCACATCATCGCTCCGGAAAGCGTCTTCCCCTGGGCCTCAGGCGGCAGATTCAGCGTCCACGGCGAATGGGTCAGCAAGGCGCTGTTCACAAGCAACTTGTAGTCCGCGACCGGCGCGTCAGCCGTCGCGTAGCAAAACACCGCGCCGTTGTATCCATAGGGTATGGCGCGGCTCGCGCTCCCCTGATCCCGGAAATCGATCTGAATCCGCATGATGTCCGCCACTTTGAAGTTGAACTCCGGGCGGGTCTTCGGCGCGGGGATGGTTGTCCGTACGCCGTCGTGAACGGTAACGCCGATGGCTTCCCGCTGCGCGTCGCTCACCGCCGGATTCCACGCTATATACAGTTTGACAACCATGCGCTCCTTATGCATGAGGGACTCTTTAGCGGCGTTTTTTTCGGCGACATCCGCCTTGCCGCGGTTGCCCGCTTTGGCGGCGGCCAGCTTGGTCTCGTAATCGGCGAACAGCGTTTGTAGCGCCGTCACTTCCGGTTGGGGGACTCCCCACGCCGCGGCGTTGGCTACGACGCCATTGACGAAGTTGCGGCTCCAGTCTAAAAAAGCGTCGTCAGCCTGGGGGATGAAGTCATGTCCTTTCATAAAAATTCCTTTCGCCGAACCATGCCGGCGTTGTTTTCTGGATGTAAGCGCGTGTCGTGAGTATTGTGAGCGGGCGCGGGGCGTCCCGAAGCGTGTGCGGGGCATCCCTGAATGTCTGCGGGATGTCCCGAAGGTTTCGCGGGATGTCCCTGAACGAGCGCGGGGCATCCCTGAATGGCCGCGGGACATTCAGGAGGTTTCGCGGGATGTCCCTGAATGTTCGCGGGACATCCTAGAGGCTCTGCGGGATGCCCCTGAATAGTCGCGGGTTCGCGGACAGGTTCGAGAAAAACGCCGACGGCTCCGCCCTGCGGCTTGTTTATATAGCGACTATTGATCTTTGCTGTATAAGAAGTTAATCCAAGAGAATGGGGGGGGGGG
>JAISCC010000091.1 GCA_031265845.1 Treponema sp. | reverse complement strand
CTCTCAAACCCTTCTTCCTCAAACCGTTGCCGCAGTTCCTCTATCCCCCGCCGGTGCATCCCTACCCGGTCAGCGGTCATATCATCGGTATACCCTTCTTCGGTGAGCAGCAAGGCCTGTGCCCGTTTACGTTTTTGGGCGCTGTGTTTCCCCTTGTTGATAATTTCATGGAGTGCTTCCTTTTCATCTTCCGTGAGCGTCACCCGGTATTTCTTCTCGGGCATATCCCCTCCCTTTTGGTTCCTTTGCTGGTAAGTATAAAATAATTAATCCCCAGTTACAATCATGTCTGGATACTAGTTCTGATTTCTGACGAAACGGCGATTGACAGCGCCGATGCGGTTATCGAGCTGTTGCGGTATTACGTTGCGGGGACGGTTGTTGCGGAGGTCTTTACCGCTGACGGATGGAACCTTGAATGAAGTTTTATGAACTAGACAACGCTCTGCAAGAGGCGATTATTGCCGCCGAAAAGCCAGTGAGGGTACGGATAGCCGTTGATTTTACCGGGAAGGGCGATGTTGAAAGCGTCTTTGACCAGGATATTTGGGAGGCCGATGTTGATGGACTGAAAGAAGCGGCGGGGGGAACATCGGCCAGGGGGGAAGTATAACTGGATAACCCCCAGGGGATTTACGGATACACCGGAGCGGGGCCGGGTACGAAGGTAAAGGTTTATTTTTCCCTGGGTGAAGGGCTGCTGTGGTTTGAGCGGTTTATCTTTTACATAGACGACAACGGTATCCAGGATATTCGCGGCCCTGGCCGCAAGCGGTTTGTCCGGTTGGGGCTGCGGGACTTGTCAGCAAAACTACGCAAAACCGATGAGGCGCGGGACTGGACGGCCCCATGATATAGCGAAGGAATGATAATAAGAATAATTAAATTGAGAAGCGCAGGCGCAAATAAGAATTACGGCGGCGCAACGTGTATTGGATGGTGAGAGTCTCGAAGAAGCGGGCAAAACAGTAGGGTACAACCGGCGCGTCATATATTATTGTCCGGCTTTATACCGGTTCGGCGAGTTTGAGGATTTGCAGTTCCATAAATCCAGGGGTCAGACTCTGGTCATAAAGACAACCGGAGCGCACGTTTTTCCATTTTTTTGAATACGCTGCTGGCTGTTAGCGGCAAGGGACGGATGAGATTTATGGCTACTGAAAAGAGCGGCGCGACGCCAGCATTTATAGATTTTCTGAACTGGTTGCCATTCAAACAGGAGAAGCCGACGCATCTGATAGTGGACGGACATCCGGCGCACAAGCGTAAAAAGGTGAAAGAGCGCTAGGGTAAGGTACACGGCGAGGGCTTTGGTAATAATCTCGCTTTCCCGGTTATGCCCGTCCCGCGCCCACTGGGCAAGCAGTTCTTTCACCAGCCGGGGGATGTAATCCCAAATCTTGACCTTCTTTTCATTCTCTTTTGTTTTTTCACGCTCCGCCTTTGTTGGATTTATTTTGGGCGCATTTCCGGCGCAAAGCGCCGGAAACAGGGCTCTCGCGCAAGCGCAGGGACTTCAATCCCTTGCGCTTGCCAAAATCCGGCATGAACGCCGGATTTTGGCGTCGGACTTTTGCAAAGTAAAAGTCCTCCTCTCCGCCGCAGGCGGAGAGCAATAGAACCAACGCCATCCATGTCGCGCGCCTCAGCTGAAACAGCGTCTGGCGCTATATTAAAAAATTGCGGAGTCTTGCGTATTAGACCAAAGGTCTGTGCGCATGACCCCGCGTGGCGTCAAATACGACCTAGCAAAAACGGATCACGGAGCGCCCGTAGGCGCGGGAGCAGGAACCGTGCGTTATGCAAAGTCCGCCCTTGCTATCCAATCTTAAACCTCTTTAAGCAATATCCTAAAGAGCCTTTCATCTTTTAACAACACTATTTTTATTGACGACGCGCCAGGGCGTATAATCACCCTGTGCATCTGCAAAAACGAGCGCATGGGGGATGCCTCGAACTCCTGCGGCAGACGCTCGCCGGTTGCGGCATTCCGTTGGAATTATACGCCGATAAAGCCGGAATTTTCTTCGTAAATGCCAAGAAGCAGGAAAACTGGACAGCGGAAGAGCGTATGTCCGGGTATCCGCTCGCCCTAACCCAGTTCGGCGCTATCGCCGAATACAACGGCAAAGGCGCCATTCCGCCGTAATCCGATGAAAGCGCCTTTGTTCACATGACGGCCGGAAAGTCGCTCATTTGCCTGACGCAACGAAACTGCCGCTCCAGAAATACTATTTTTCGGACGGAAAGCCGCCGGGTTCGCCAGTCGCCTGCTAGGGGCTGGGGTGGCATTTTCGCCGGTTTTTGACAGTTCTCTAAAACATCCCTTGACATCTTCAAGAAATCAAGATAGCTTTAGAATTCACTATGACAACAAAAACACCTATAAAACACAAAACGCTCGTCGTTGTAGAATCTCCGGCTAAGGCAAAGACCATAGAAAAGTACCTTGGATCATCGTATACGGTGTGCGCGTCTATGGGACACCTCATAGATCTGCCTAAATCAAGACTGGCCGTTGATACGGAACACGATTTTGCGCCTGAATATATCACCGTGCGCGGCAGAACCAAACTTTTGAAAGAATTGCAGGCGGAGGCTAAAAAAGCGGATATGGTGTTGCTCGCAAGCGACAATGACCGCGAAGGCGAGGCCATCGCCTGGCATTTGCGGAACGCCATTGCCGCCAAAAATACGGACAAAACCATCAAACGCATCATATTTAATGAGATCACCCCGCAGGCCATAAAGACCGCAATCGCTCACCCCGCAGGCATTGACGAAGCCAAAGTGAACGCCCAGAAAGCGCGGCGCGTTCTGGACAGGCTCGTGGGGTACAACCTTTCGCCCCTGCTCTGGAAGAAGATGAAAAACGGGCTTTCCGCAGGCAGGGTGCAGTCCGTGGCTTTGCGGCTCATCTGCGACAGGGAGCGGGAGGTGGAGGCTTTTATTCCCGAAGAATACTGGACGCTTGACGTTGATTGCAAATCAGGAAAATCGTCTTTTTCGGCGCAGCTCGCGCTGTGGGAAAAGGAAAAGCCCGCGTTCAAGAACGAAGCCGCTGTTGAGGCGGTTGTGGAGAAACTGCGCGGGGCGCAGGGAATTGTTTCCGACATTCGGGAGACTGAAAAAAACATCAAGCCCAAACCGCCGTTCACCACATCGCAGCTTCAGCAGACTGCGGCGAATCGGCTCGGATTCACCAGCAAGAAAACCATGCAGATCGCTCAGCAGCTTTACGAGGGCGTGAATATCGGCTCATCGCGGGTAGGGCTTATCACCTATATGCGCACCGACTCCGTACGCATCTCCCAGGTCGCGCTCAATGAGGCGCGTGAATGGATCGAGGCGCGGTATCCGGCGGAATTGCCCGACAAGCCCATAGAGTACGCAGTTGGCAATAAGGCGCAGGACGCGCACGAAGCGATCCGCCCCACCTACATCACTTATACGCCCGATGATGTGAAAGATTCGCTTGCCCGCGATCAACTGAAACTGTATACAATTATCTGGGAGCGTTTCGTCGCAAGCCAGATGAAGAACGCCAAAACCAAGACCATAAGCATAGACATACAGGCTGGAGACGCCGTTTTCAGGGTGTCCGGCTCTAAAATCATTGAAAAAGGGTTTTTCAAAGTACTGAAACTTCTGGCTTCAAAAGATGAGAAAGGGACTTCCTACCCGCCGGTTAAAATTGGAGACGCGGTTGAGTTGCTTGATTTCCACAAGGATCAGCATTGGACGCAAGGTCCGTCCCGCTACACCGACGCTTCCATCGTCAAAACGCTTGAGGAAAAGGGAATCGGGCGCCCCTCGACGTACGCGCCCATTATCTCGGTGCTGCTCGACCGGTATTATGTTACCAGAGCGAACAAGCAGCTTGTACCGACTCAACTCGGCAGACTCATCAACGATCTGCTTGTAGAATCTTTCCCCAATGTGGTGGACGCCGGCTTCACGGCTTTAATGGAAGACAAGCTTGATATTGTCGAAGAGAACCGCATCCAATGGACCGATATGATACGGGAGTTCTGGGAGCCTTTTAAGTTGCAGGTTGAAGATGTTGGAAAAAGTCTGGAAACGTACAAAGGTTCTCTGGATGAGGCGACGGATTACCTATGTGAAAAATGTGGAAAGCCGATGAAGAAAAAGCTGGGCAAATTCGGCTACTTCTTGGCCTGCTCCGGTTTTCCCGAATGCCGGAACACCAGGTCCATACCGCTCGCAGTATGCCCGAAATGCGGCGGAGACATTGTCGCCCGGAAAACCAAGGGCAAAGGGAAAGAATTCTACGGGTGCGCCAATTATCCAGAGTGTGATTTTCTCACCCATTTCAAGCCGCTCAAACAGGACTGCCCCAAGTGCGGGCATTTTCTGGTGGAGAAACACGACAAGGCGCATGGCTCCCACAAGGCGTGCATCAACCCCGCGTGTGATTATCTGCACAGTGAGGATGAAGAGTAGCGATGGAACAGGAGCGGCAAACAGAACAACTGTCAGAAAAATCGCGTGAATACCTTGAGTATCTCGCCAATGTACGGAGCGTTTCCAATCAGACCCTGCGCGCCTACAGCAATGACTTGACCCATTTTTCAGTGTATTGCGCCACGCGCGGCATTGTCGCGGAACAGGCGTCATTGCACGACGTACAATATTTTATGACGGAACTCGCCAAAGAAGACCTTGCGGCTTCCAGCGTGAATCGCACCCTCTCTTCAATACGCGGTTTTTTCCGCTTCCTCGTACGGTTTAATTACCGCGCTGATGATCCGTCAACAAGTTTGCGCAATGTAAAGCAACCGAAAACCCTGCCGAGCTTCCTTTGGGAGCCGGAAATGGCGGAATTCGCCGAACTGCCGTCCCGCGCCGCAAAACTCTGGTCGGAGCGGGACACGGCGCTGATTCTCGCCATGTATTCGGCGGGAGTGCGTATCAGCGAGCTTGTCTCCCTGTTTCTGAAAAACTGCGCCCCGGATTTCACGTCGGCTCGCGTCATCGGAAAAGGCGACAAAGAACGGGAAGTGTACTTTTCCGATGAGGCGCGGGAGGCGATCTTTGTGTATCTTCCTTTAAGGACTGATAAGCTCATAAAAGCCAAGCCGCCTACAGACGCGCTCTTTATCAGCCTGCGGGGAAACCCGCTTTCCGTACCCGGCGTGCGGTGGATCATAGCCCAATATTCCCAGCAATTCGCCATACAGACGGGACTCGGCAAAAACATACACCCCCACTCTCTGCGGCATAGTTTTGCGACCCACCTCGTCAACGCGGGCTGTGACGTGCGCGTGATTCAGGAGCTTCTCGGACACGCCAGCATCTCGACTACAGCTCGCTACGCGCATGTCAATGTGGAGCATCTGAAAGACGTTTACGAGAAATCCCACCCGCACGCATAACGGACGCAGGACATGGCGATCCGCCTCTATCACTAGCGGGGATACTCTCACGCGCCTGACAAGCGCTCGCTCGAACACCTGACAGGCGCTCGCCCATGCGCCGGAGGAATTAATTGCGCCTAAAAACTGCCGGCGTCTTTTATTCTTATCGAATCAGCACTATATTATAAACGGAGGTTTACTATCATGAACAAGAAATGGATGATTTTTTGCTTGACTATGATAACCTTATGCTTTGTCAGTTGCCCCGAATACGGGCCGTTCAACGTGTATTACTACGGAGACAGCGGGACAACCGGCGATCCGCCGCGTGACGGCGCCGGTTATCTTTATGGAGAAAAGGCGATAATACTCGCCAAACCCGATGGCTTTAGGAAAGGCGACAGGGAATTCCGGGGCTGGAGAGAAGAATACTCCTCTTTTATCTATAAAGCGGGCGACGCCATCACCATAGACAGGGACATTCACTTGTACGCCCAGTGGGAAGGAGATGAAGAGAACGGTTTTACGTACCGTATAGCTTCCGGAGAAGTTGTCATAACCGGTTACAATGCGGACTATTGGGACTATTGGGAGAGAGATTTGATCATTCCCTCATCAATAGATGGACTGCCGGTGGCGCATATCGGAGACAACGCCTTTTACAACCAATACATCTATGGACTTTCCTTGCCCGGCGCTCTCAAGACAATCGGAAGCAAGGCTTTCGCCGGCGGCGCTGGTTTGAACGGCGTATTGACCATTCCTGACAGCGTTACGTCTATTGGAGACCTGGCGTTTCAAGGATGCCACATAAGCGCGTTGGAACTGGGAGACGGTCTGCAAGCCATCGGCGTGTACGCTTTTGAAGGAAACAGCATAACTGCGTTGCGGATTCCCCCGAATACGCGCGTTATTGGAAACGGCGCTTTTGACGACAACGACATCAGATTCATCAAGATAGGCGAGGGAGTGACGATTGAAAGCGACAACGCGCTTGGAAAGCATGGCGGATCCTTTCGCGCTCTATATGACGCCGGAAAGTCAGCGGGCGTCTATGTGTATGAAAAAGGCCAGTGGGAATTGTAGCGGACGAATGGAAATGAAAGCCGCCGGTTTCGCTCAACCCGAATCTGCGGCGGCTAAAAGCGAAACGTTCCTTTTTCCCAAAACACGAATTTTTTCAAAAAAATCTATCGACAGAATCAGAATCTTCCTTTATACTATGAGATATGCTCCGGTACGTCCGGATATTTTATCAAGGAGAAAACAAGGAGAAAATTATGTCTGAAGTTTTATCTATTATATTAGGCGGAGGAAAAGGCACCCGTTTGTTTCCATTAACCAAGGACCGGTCAAAACCGGCTGTTCCATTCGGGGGAAAATTCAGGCTTGTTGATATACCAATCTCAAATTGCATCAATGCCAATTTGCGGCAGATATATATTCTAACCCAGTTCAATTCGGCGTCTCTGCACCTGCATATAGCCAAAACCTATACCTTTGATTCATTTACCAAGGGATTTGTGGAAATCCTCGCCGCCGAACAGACTCCGGAACACAGCGATTGGTATCAAGGCACCGCAGACGCTGTGCGGAAGAATTTCCAGCATTTCAGAACCGCTCACCCCGATTATTATCTGATTCTTTCGGGAGATCAGCTCTACCGCATGGATTTGCTTGATTTCCTGAACAAGCATAAAGAATCCGGCGCGGCTATTTCCATAGCATGTACGCCGGTGGGAAGGGGGGACGCCAGCCAACTCGGCATCCTCAAAGCGGATAAAGGCGGCGCCATTACGGAATTCCTTGAAAAGCCGGGGCCAACAAAAGATATTTCAGACTTCAAGGCGCCAAAAGAGATTGCGCCCAGCAACAACAAAGATTATTTTCTTGCGTCAATGGGCATCTATGTGTTCAACGCCAAGACGATGGAAGAGTGCCTGAACAACGATTTTACGGATTTCGGCAAGGAAATCATTCCGCAAGCGATCAATCAGATAAAGGTAAACGCCTACACATTCAACGATTATTGGGAAGACATCGGAACCATCAAGAATTTCTACGAGGCGAATATTGAGCTTACTACAGTGCGTCCGCGCTTCGATATTTACGATGAAGAGCATCCGATTTATACGCACCGCCGCAACCTTCCGCCCTCAAAGATAAATTTCGGCAACATCACCCAGTCCATCACGGCTGAAGGGTGCATCATCACCAACGCCTCAATAACAAACTCCATCGTTGGACTAAGGACGCTGATCGAGAATGGGGCGAGCCTTAACGGCGTGGTTTGCATGGGATCGGATTACTACGAATCCGAAATCGCTAAAAAGGAGAATGCCAGCAAACATGTTCCGAATATCGGCATAGGGAAAGGCACCATCATCAAGGGGGCGATCATTGACAAGAACGCTGCAATCGGCGAAGGCTGCCGCATCGGCATAGACAATATACCCCGAAATGACGGCGAATACGGCAATTATCACATCATCGACGGTGTCATCGTCATCCCGAAAAACGCGGCGCTGTATCCGGGAACGGTCATATAAGCCCTCGAAGGTGGAAGAAGGAGTCTGCATGTATATTCAGAAGTTGCATCAAAATTGGAGAATGCGAATGTATAAGCGTCCAGATGACGCTGATGAATATATGAACGCCGTTGTTCCCGGTTCGGTTTACAACGATTTGCTTGTCAACAAAAAAATGGTCGATCCGTTTTGGCGTGACAACGAGGACGCGGCGTTCTCCCTTATGGAGCATGACTTTGAGTATACGGACTCTTTCTGTATAGACAAAACGATCATTGAAAGCGAACGCATAGTGTTGCGGTGCAACGGACTTGATTCCATAGCCGACGTGTACTTCAACAACGTGTTTCTGGGGCAAGCCCATAACATGCACCGCGTGTGGGAATTCGACGCGACGCCGTATGCGCTAAAGGAGAGCGGCGCCCTTAATAGCGTCAGAATACTGTTTCATTCGCCCAATACGTTTGTGCGCGAGGCGTACGCGGCCGTCCGAACAGACGGCTCGTCCGATTGTCTTGACGGCTTCCCCCAGTTGCGCAAGGCGCACTGCATGTTTGGGTGGGATTGGGGCCCCCGCCTTCCAGACGCCGGCATCTGGCGGGATATTGAGCTTCTCGGTGTAAACAAGGCGCGTATTGACGGGGTTTATATTACGCAAAAGCATGAGCGGGGAACCGTGGAGCTTGCGGTTGATGTGGCTGTGACGGATGACGCTGATAAAAAAAACGAGTGGGAACACGGAGAGGAACAGTTTGCTTGCACCGTCGTCGTCGTGGATCCTTCCGGCGCCGAGATCTGCCGCGACCGTTCTGCCCAAAACAAGCGACGCATCGCCATCGAGCGCCCCCGGTTGTGGTGGCCCCGCAGCTACGGGGAGCAGCCCCTCTACACGGTGAAAGTTGTCCTTGAGGCAAATGGCGAGGAGATCGACACATGGGAGCGCCGCATCGGGTTAAGGACGCTTACGGTGCGCCGTGAGCGCGATGGATGGGGCGAGGGCTTTGCCTTTGAAGCCAATGGCGTACGGATTTTCGCTATGGGCGCGGACTATATTCCAGAAGACAGCATCCTGAGCCGTGTCACCGCCAGACGCACCCGAATGTTGCTTGAGCAGTGCGCGGCGGCGAACTTCAATCTCATCCGCGTGTGGGGCGGCGGCTATTATCCCGACGACTTTTTCTTTGACGCCTGCGATGAGTTGGGTCTCATCGTGTGGCAGGATTTTATGTTCGCGTGCGCGGTTTACAACCTCACCGACGCTTTTGAGGAAAATATCACGGCGGAATTTATCGACAACATCAAACGCATCAGGCATCACGCTTCGCTTGGGTTATGGTGCGGCAACAACGAGATGGAAGGGTTTATTCAAGGCGATCTCTGGGTGAGCGATCCGAAGCAAAAGTCCGATTATATCAAGCTGTTTGAATACATTCTCCCTAAAGTTCTGAAAAAACACGATCCGAACGCCTTTTACTGGCCCTCAAGCCCCTCGTCCGGCGGCAATTTCGACAATCCGCAGGATCCTTCCCGCGGGGACGTACATTATTGGGATGTGTGGCACGGCGGCAAGCCTTTTTCGGATTACCGGAACTATTTTTTCCGTTTTGTTTCGGAGTTCGGATTTCAGTCTTTTCCCTGTCTCAAAACGGTGGAATCGTTCACCGCGCCCGAAGACCGCAACATTTTTTCATATATTATGGAACGGCACCAGCGGAACGCATCGGCAAACGGCAAGATCATGGGTTATTTGTCTCAGATGTTTCTGTATCCCACTGGTTTTGACACTCTGCTCTACGCATCCCAGCTTCTTCAGGCGGAAGCCATCAAGTACGGAGTCGAGCATTTCAGGCGGAATCGCGGGCGGTGCATGGGCGCGATCTACTGGCAAATCAACGATTGCTGGCCCGTCGCGTCATGGGCTTCCATCGACTATTTTGGCAAATGGAAGGCGCTTCATTACTTTGCGAAACGTTTCTTCGCCCCGCTCCTGATTTCCTGCGAAGAGCAAGGGTTGCTGACGCAGGACGCCAATGTCAACGCCCAGCCTCATAAAAAGGCGGCGATGAAAAAAGAATTCCGGCTTTCCATTGCAAACGAGACAATGAAAGACCGGAATGTGCGGGTTAGATGGGAGCTTCGGGACAAAAACGCGATGATAATGCGGGAAAACCTTGTTGATACGGTGGCGCCGGCGCTTTCATCGGTGTGGTTGGATACGGTTGATGTCAATGGTATTGCTGTAGATGATGAATATGTGAGTTATCACCTTGAGGAAAAAGGCGTTGTCGTGTCGGAAGGAAGCGTTATTTTTTCTCTGCCTAAATATTTTCACTTTGCGGATCCCACATTGAGCTGTCGCATTGAGGGCGACGCCATTGTTGTCAAAGCGGAAGCGTATGCAAAAAGCGTTGAAATTCAGAATGAAAAGCAAGATATGCTTCTTTCGGACAATTATTTTGACATGGACGCCGGTGAAAAACGGGTGAGCATTATAAGCGGCGAGCCTAACGGCGTCAAACTGCGGAGCGTGTTTGATGTCCGGTGAGAAGAAATTAGCATTAGGGCGCATGAAGGGCGGGAGAGCAGACCTTGTTATGGATAAAAATTGGGGTGGAAGCAAAAAAGCTAATAGCCAAACAATTCGCCAATCCTACGTGATTTTATCGCTTTAACCTCATAGAGATTAAAATAGCAAAGTTTATCACGTTGATAGGGCGGAAAATGTAGAAAAGTGGTGAAAACTTCTCCCGCGCCTTGAATTTTCATTAATCTTGACTATGTTTGACAGTCATGCTATTATAGAGCCGCTTATATTAATAGGGTAAAATGGAAGTAATGACGCTAGATGTATGCCTTGAGAGCGTAGCATCTCAAACCTTTGCCGATTTTGAATGTATCCTTATTGATGGCGCTTCGCCTGCCCGGATGTCTCGCTATTTGTGATGAATATGCGGATCAAGACAGCAGAATCAAAGTGGTTCATACAAGATGCGGTTACAAATGTGCAGATATCTTCAAAATTACAAGCGGGCGACGTGCAAGCCGTTACTATGGTTATATATTACTATGACGCCAGGACCAATGGCATGACTTCTTATATAAATCCGAAACGTGTTCTTTACGCTTCATTTGAAAACAACCTGCATATAGTCGCCGATTTCTATTTTTCTGGGAAACTATATGTTGCATTGCGTACTATATGGAATCACATCAAATTTTCTTTCATTGAGAAAAGCAAGAAAAAGCTGCTGTAAAGGAGAAATGATTTATGAACATCGCTTTGATAATCGCTGGCGGCGCCGGAAAACGGACGCGGCAGGAAATTCCGAAACAGTTTATCAATGTCTATGATAAACCGGTGCTGATGTATACGCTTGAAGGATTTCAAACGCACCCTGATGTAGACGCCATTGAAGTGGTATGTCTTGAGGGGTGGCATGAAATAGTGAAGGCGTATGCCAAACAGTTCAATATATCTAAATTAAAATGGATCGTAGACGGCGGTGAAACAGGACAAGAGTCAATCCGTAACGGAATCTATAATTTAGCGGAACATTGCAAGGCTGATGATATTGTAATAATACACGATGGAATCCGGCCGCTTATTGATAAAGCCGTTGTTTCAGATTGTATCGCGGTATGTAAAAAATATGGAAACGCGGTGTCGAGCCTGCCTTACAACGAGCAAATATTCAAAACCACAGACGGATTGACGACAACTGAATATATACCGCGTGAAACATTGCGCCGCGTACAGACGCCGCAGGCTTATATATTGGATACTGTATATGCATCGTATAAAAAAGCCTTTGATGAGAAAATAGGCATATACGGCTCTTCATACACTAATACCATGATGGTGGAACTGGGGGAAACCTTGCATTTCGCGGCTGGTTCCGATAGAAATATAAAAATAACCACGCTTGATGATATAGAATTATTCAAGGCTTTATTGTCTATTGAGAAGCGGAACGAATGAACCATGTTTTCTAATAATACAGTATATAATGAAGATATTACCAATATCGCTTCATGCGCTATTGAGTGGGAACGATTAAGGAATACGCATATTCTCATTACCGGCGCTACAGGGCTTATCGGTACAGCGCTTGTCGACGCTTTAATGTACCGCAATGCGGCGCATAAAGATAATATTACGGTTTATGCAATGTCAAGAAATGGAGAAAAGGCGAGAGAAAGATTTGGAGATTATTTTAATAACCCCAGATTTGTTTTCATACAGCACGATGTGCAATCTCCTATTCAAATAGAGAAAAAAATTGATTTTATTATACATGGGGCAAGCAATACCCATCCTATTGCATATTCGAGTGAGCCTATAAACACCATACTGTTATCAGTAATAGGAACAAAAAATATTCTTGATTTAGCGGTTTCTCGAAATGTTAAACGCACCATATTTCTTTCAACAGTTGAGATATATGGAGAAAACCGGGGAGATATTGAACAATTCGATGAAACCTATTGCGGTTATATAGACTGTAATACTTTGCGCGCAGGTTATCCTGAAGGAAAACGCGCCGCTGAAGCGTTATGTCAAGCATATATTAATGAAAAAAAGGCTGATGTTGTAATTGCACGGTGTAGTCGAGTCTACGGACCCACAATGTCTTTTGACGACAGTAAAGCCATTGCCCAATTTTTAAGAAATGCCGCAAAAAATGAAAATATTGTTCTAAAAAGCAAAGGAACGCAACGCTATTCTTATTGTTATGTTGCGGATGTTTGTAGCGCTATCTTATTTTTATTATTGAACGGAAAGAACGAAGAGGCTTATAATATTGCGGATTTTAATATATGCACATCATTATATGAAATTGCGGAAATACTATCAAATTATACAAAAAAACAAATAATGTACGAGATTCCCGCTTCGGTGGAAGCGAAAGGGTATTCAAAGGCGACAAAAGCCATTCTTGATTGTTCTAAGATTGGCGAATTGGGATGGAAGGCAACTTTTTCTATTCAAGAAGGTCTCGCCAGGACTTTAGAAATTATGAAAGCAAGAGGGTAAAATGGTAGATGATGTAACTTTAAAAAAGTGTCAGGAAATACAACTTGGTCTGCTAAAAGACTTTGACAGGGTGTGCCGTGAGCGTAATTGGACGTATTGGCTGGATGGCGGCACTTTATTGGGCGCAATCCGCCATAAAGGATTTATTCCGTGGGATGATGATATTGACGTGGCAATGCCGAGAAGCGATTTTGAAGCTTTTGCGCGCAATGGACAAAAATATATTGACAGCAATATTTTTCTACAGACAATGGAAACCGATTGTTTTCCTGAAAGTTTTTGCATTAAATTGCGGGATCGTAAAAGCGCTTTGATTGAAAAAGGTGAAGAAAACAGGTATATTCCATATCATCAAGGCATTTTTATTGATATATTTCCAATAGATGTTATTAAACGAGAATCTGTAAAAAAAGCGCTTTGTCTCTTTAAGTTTTTTGATAAAATCTCATGGATTAGAAGACTTGTTTATATTCAAAGAAAATCTATAAAAAGACGTAAAACTTTAAGTAAAATCGCCATTGCGCTATTTTTTCCCGTTGCCTGTATAATACGGATATTTTTGAGAAATGAATATGTATATTCAAAAACATTATATCGAAAACAATTTTCTCTTTATAAAACATTTTGGTCATCAACAGATGACGGCGTTTATTTTCTTCCATTCCGGTGCGCTGATTTCCCAAATAAACTGTTTAATAAAAATGATATTTTCCCGCTTGCAAAAATTCTGTTTGAGAATGAATGTTTTCCGGCGCCGTTTAATCCTGATATATATTTACAGCGGCAATACGGCGATTATATGAAGGCGCCTCCTCCTGAGAAAAGAGAGAGTCATAGCCATGATATTTTACCGGATACGCCGTGCAATCATCCGGAAAGTTTTAAGAGCTAAAATGAATGTTCGGTAGTTTTTTAGCGATCAATCTTTGTTCTTTAGGTAGAGCGGTGTATAGAATGCATCTTCGTGAGAAGGATGCCTTTGATCAAAATCCCGGTGAGGAGATAAACAGCCATCAATTTAAGATGCCGTTCTCTTTTGTATTTTCAACATCAAGCCCTGAAAGATGCTTTGGCGATTCTGATGAAAATAAGGCGAAAAACAAATGCGCAAAGCGGCGCTTCAACAATATCATTTTCTCAGCCGCGAATCATACGACGCCTTTTTTAACAGACTAAAAAATGGAACTGTTATTGAAGAAAAATGTATCCGTAATCTGGAGATTGAGTTGAACGCAGAAAATGAAATCACTGATGAATAGCCGTAAAGGTTGTTGACAATGGCGGCCTTGAAATCGTGGAAATAATACCATTAAAAATAAATGTGGAACAGGTTAAAAATATAATGAAATATAAACAATGCCCCTACGCATGATAAGGATTGTCGCTTGCGTTTCACAGAACAACATCCGGCGCATACGCGCTTGCATACATATCATCGTTATGCACGTATACAAGCGCGTACTTTCTCACCCTATCGCTACGGAGCCGGTCTCACCGGTCCGTATGCGGATGCAGTCTTCGATGGGAACAACGAATATCTTCCCGTCTCCGATTTCTCCGCTGCGGGCGCCTTTAATAATCGCGTTTATGGTCGGCTTCACAAAGTTGTCGTTGACCGCGATTTCGATGCGGACTTTTTTCCGCAAGGTCACTTCGACCTCAACGCCCCGGTACATTTCGCCGGTTAGACCGCCCTGCTGGCCGCACCCCATTGAATTGGTTACTGAAATCTTTTTCACATCAGCCTCGTACAGGGCTTGCTTCACGTCATTCAAAGCATAAGGCTGGATATACGCTATAATTAGTTTCATTTCTGCTTTCACTCCTATTAAAAGCAAGAGAAATTGACTTCTCTTACAAATTGCTGAAAATCTGGAAGCCCGTATACGCTTCAGACTTATGCTCGCTCAGATCAAGACCCATCAATTCGTCCTTGTGGGATACGCGCAAGCCTACAGTAGCCTTGATCAGCAGGAACAGGAGCAGGCTGGCAAGCGCCGCCCATGCGCCGACCGCCATGACGCCGACAAACTGTACGCCAAGCAGGGCGAAACCGCCGCCATGGAGGAGTCCGACGATCCCCGCTTCCGGGGCGTTCGCCCAAATGCCAACGGCAATGGTGCCGAATATGCCGCAGGTAAGGTGTACCGAAGAGGCGCCCACAGGGTCGTCAATCTTGAGAACCTTGTCGATAAACTCCACGGAAAGCACGACCAAAACGCCGGCAATAAAGCCGATGATTATCGAAGCGCCCGGAGACACCACCGCACAGGAGGCGGTAATTCCCACGAGTCCGGCGAGAAGTCCGTTAAGGGTCATGGATGCGTCAGGCTTTTTAAACCAGAGCCACGAGACGAGCAAGGCGCCTATCGCGCCGGCGGAGGCGGCAAGACAGGTGGTTACGGCGACACGGCCGATGTTCAGTCCGCTCCAGACGCCTCCCTCTCCCACAGTGGCGATGCCGGTGGAAGCGGCGTTAAAGCCGAACCACCCGAAGAACAGGAGCAACACTCCCAGCGCCGCGTAGGGAATATTGTGACCCGGGAAAGCTTTGACGGCAATTTTGCCGTCAGACCCCTTCACGTACTTTCCGAGCCGGGGTCCAAGCGCCACGGCGCCCATGAGCGCTGCCCAGCCCCCCACCGAGTGCACTGCGGTGGAACCGGCGAAGTCGTGGAAGCCCAATTCAGCGAGCCAGCCGCCGCCCCAGATCCAGTGTCCGGAAATGGGATAGATAAACGCGGAAATGAAGCAGGTGTAGATCAGATATGACTTAAACTGCGTCCGTTCCGCCATGGCGCCAGATACGATGGTCGCCGAAGTGGCGGCAAAAACCACCTGGAAGAACCACGATTTATAGAAGTTGCCGCTTTCCATATCCAATGCCATAGGGCTATGGAAGAACTGATCCGTCCCAATAAGACCGCCCAGGGCGTCTTTCCCATACATGAAGCCCCAGCCCAGCGCCCAGTACAAAATAGCGCCGAAACAGAAGTCCATCACGTTTTTCAGGGTGATGTTGACGGCGTTTTTTGCCCGCGTCAAACCGGTCTCTACACAAGCGAAACCGATCTGCATGATAAAGACCAGAATGGCGCCAATGAAGAGCCACAACACATCCAGGGAAAACCCAAGACTTTCAATACTTTCCTGGGCGAAGAGGGAAACTCCCCCCGCGCATAAGAGCAGTACTGCCAAAGCGAACGATTTTTTTCGCACTTTCTTAATCCTCCTTTCAATGACAATTAAGATGACAAGTAACATACTGTGAGGCTTGTCCAAAACCAATCAGGGTTTGGAACAAGCCCACATTCCTGTAATCTATATAGCAAATTTCATGCCAATATTGCAATAAAGTCGAAAACATGAGGATTTGGCATTCAATCTCCGGTGGAAAAGAATAAAAACCTTATTGATGGCGTCAGGAAACCGAGAGTCCGCAGATTTTTGCGGATTACGCGGGCTAAAGCCCGTGGGCTAAAGTCTGCGGACTTTAGTCCGTATGCGTTTACGTAACAAGGCGTTGAAAATACGATACGGTACGATTTTTAGGCGGATGACGGCAGGACGCTTGCGCAAATTATCTAAACATACTACACTATAACCATGCTTGCGACACCGGCGGAAAACAAGACATTTCTCGCCCTACGGCTCACGGCTCACGGCTCACGGCTCACGGCTCACGGCTCACGGCTCACGGCTCACGGCTCACGATTATATTCTATTAAGAAGACGGTTTGTCAAGCGCCTGGCGCCTGATTTTTCGCTTTTTTATGGAAATAAACCGAAGGTTTATCCAAATTCCCCAAAAATAGATCGCATCCGCCTGTTCGGACACGCCGCTAACCTAAACTGTATACCGGATAGGGCGGCCGTTACAATTTCTGACTCATTCGTTACAACTTCTAACTCATCCGTTACAACTTTTACGTCATTCGTTACAACTAATGGGTTATCCGTTACAACTATTAAAGCATTCGTTACAACTAATGGGTCATTAGTTGTAACTTTTAAGTCATCATTTTCAACAAATAAAGGAGAAAGATATGGCAAAGAGTACTGATTGGATGCCGGGACCCCGGACGGAGATTCTGGCGATGTGCCAGAACTGGATTTTGTACCTGACCGGGGACAGGCGGACCGCCTGGGGGATACCCGATTCGGAGTTTACGGAACTGGAAACCCTTTGTTCAACGGCCCAGACCCTTCTGCGGAAGGCGCAGGACGAGGCGGAGCGAACCCACGTCATCACCGTGGAGTGTCAGGAGGCGTTTAAGTCCCTGACCGCGAAAATGCGGTTCTTCCGGGACCGGTATTTCAAGATGCCGCCCCTTACCGAAGGGGACTGGGCGGCTCTGGGCTTCAAGCGGAAGGATACGCACCCGTCGCCGACGCCGGCCCCTGACGGCGTGCCCGCAGCGTCCTTGAGCTACACCGGCGGACCCCACGCGATGACGATTCATCTGGGTCCCATGGCAGGGACGCGGGAGCTTGATCCCGAAAGCGACTACGGTTACGCCATCTACACGGGCATTATGCCCATTGGCGGAGCCACGCTGGATCAGGCGGCGGCGGACAAGCATTACCTGATGAAGGTTCCCGCAGACGAGAAGAGCCTTCTGCACTACCGGTTTACGCGGCGGGGGAAGGAGAAGCTCGTCTTTGACGCGGAAGACGCGGGCAAGACGGTCTATGTCTGCTGCCGCTACGAGAACCGGAAGGGCGAGGCCGGGCAGTGGGGGACGGCAGCTTCGGCGATTATTCCATGAGCGCAGAAACGAGTCGGAGTTTTTCCAACGGCAAAACTCCGTAACAAAGGTGTTATCCGCTTATGCGGTGAACGGACAAACGCCGTAAGGCGTTTGTCTCATAATTATGACGGCGGGAAAGACCGCAAAGGAAATCGATATGAAACTTGCCAAAGTAAAGGAGAAAAAAATGGCTGACAAAACAAGGAGTCTCATCATGAAACGGATTAACGTAGTATTCTGTGCGGTGGCGGCAGTATCCGCCCTGGCCCTAGCTCTAGCGGCCTGCGACAACGGAACCGGCAATTCCGGTTCCGATCCCGATCCCGACTTTTACGGCGTATGGAAACAGGTGGATACTGAATCTATTTACTTTCATATTAGCGCCGGCGAACAATCATGCGGGGATGAAGCCGGAACAAAAATATTTTGGACCGTGGGTATTAACCGGTGGGAAGCGGTTGCCAACAACGGTGAAAACACGGATATTCTTGCAGCCGACTACCCTTCAGGGTACCGGCTCATAGGCACAGTTACCTATTGGAATACCGAAATTTACCCCCCCGAACAGATAGAATCAAGATTGGGCACGCCGTCCGCTGGAACTTGGTATCTCAGCGCCGACAAGCAGTCCATTATCCGTCCTAGCGACAACATAATCGCTAAGAAACAAAAAGGGGCGGAATAACCGCGCATTCCCACAGCCTGTCCCGCAGCGCGGCGTTGCCGCAGGGGACACGGCATAATAATCATGGGAGCGCAGGAGGCGCCGTTTTTGCGGAAATGAAAAAGCGGCTTGCGCAAACGGTTTTGCCAATAACCACGGCTTGAGGCCGCTTGAGCGGCTGGAGCATACATTGAGACGGCGGGAAAGACCGCGTGCGTGTAAAACACGCAAAGGAGTTCATTATGAAGAAGAAGTTTTTGTTTGGATGCGTCGTTTTTATGGCGATTGCGTGGAACGCTTTCGCTCAAAGCGCTGAATCGGATTTTGAGACA
>JAISCC010000007.1 GCA_031265845.1 Treponema sp. | reverse complement strand
CGCCGGTAACCGGCAGTATAACGGTGTACGCGAAGTGGAGTTACACCGGGGAAACGGATCCGCCCGCGCCCGCCCAATACACGGTAACGTATAACGCCAACGGCGGAAGCGGGACTGCGCCATCCTCGCAGACGGTCAACGCCGGTTCGAGCGTTACTATCGCGGGACAGGGGAGTTTGACTTACAGCGGGAAAACATTCACCGGCTGGAATACCAATTACAGCGGGACAGGGACGCCATATTCCGCAGGTTCGTCTATAACGGTTTCCGGGGATGTGAATTTGTATGCCCAGTGGCAGGAAATTACAGTTACATTAACTGCGCCGCGTATTGATACCACTAAATCAAAAGATATGACCTCTGACGGTATGGGTTTTATTATATATTTGTCTACATCCAGTAGTTATATTGATTCCCAAACCCAATCTTATAAGTTATATCGATCAACTTCGCAGTATTCAGGCTATAGTTCTATTGCGACTATTCCCGCATCCGCCTCAACATTAGTATTTGAAGATAAAAACATTTCTTTTGTTGAAGGCGTGGTATATCATTATAAGGTTGCCGCAGTATACGGATCAAGTGAAACCATGTCAACAAATGCCATGATGGTAACTATAGCGCCTCCATCAATTACTATGCGTAGATCCACGACAACAACAAGCTATGGATATTGCGGGATTGGGTTACTTAATTCACAGATGGATCAAATTTGGTATGAGACTACATCAGCGTCAAAACCATCTTTTATAGTAGATGGCGTTCCGGAAGGAACCTATACTTTGTATACTAAAACATCATCTTCGGGTAGTTATGTAGAGAGGCGTACGGTAACTTTTATGGCATTGAATAAATACACCATTTATGCTGTACAAGGTACGGTCGACGAAAGTTTGGATACATCAAACTGGAGTTTCTTTACACCATAAATACCAAGTGTATTTGACAAACCGGAACGCCATGCTGCCGTCCGTGGCAAGAAAACGCAATACGACGGCGGGTTCCGGCGTTACTCTGAATAGCGCAAAAAGCGGCGCGTCCGGCGGCTGGGAGTGAGATTGAAACATAGCAGTTAAAAAGACAGGAGGAGGCGTCAGCGCGTGGCGTAACGCCTCCTCCTTTTTAACCACACCCATCCTGATTTCAGGTCTCTTGGCATCCAACATAAGCGCGGCCGGAGCGCCCTTCGGACTCCGAGTCCCGCCGCACCAGAGCGATGCGTTCTCCCCGTGTTCTTCATGGCTTCCGCAGGAGAAGTTGAATCGCGCAATATTCATGCCCTTCCTGATGATGCATAAAATCCTCCAGATACGCTTCAACTTGATTCGCAGTGGGGTATAATGCCGTACGTTCATTCTCGCGCCGTCGATCCGGTACATTTTGCCAGCCTGAATACGCGCATTGCGCCTAAACGCCGCCAGTGGCGTTGCCGTAGGATCAGCCTGCTGGACTTTGGTTCTGTGGGATAGAATAAATCCATGATTATAGATTGCCAGCCGACGGCATTGATTATTGTTGATGTACAGAACGATTTTGTCCTGCCTATACGTCGGGCGGGAAAAGCCGTCCCGCAGGTTCGCTTGCGGTGGCAGGCGGCGGCGAAACAATGTGCGGAGCGCAATGGAAAGGCGTCGCTTTCCAGCCGCTGTTTCGCCGCTTTTCGCTCACAATCCTGTTTTCGTTCTGGATAAACTCTGGCGCCGACAGCAACACCATCTCTAACCCCGGAATAACCAACGCCGCCATGTCATGACAATACAACGTCTCCCCATCGCGTGTCTTCTGGCGTGGACAATGCGGGCGATGAATATCCCTTGATTGATAAACCCACACCCCGTCAAGGCGCGCCAGCCGGCGTTGTTCAGCGCCACCTGTCGATTCAGCCCCGTATACCGCCGCGCAATTTCAAGCCCGCTCGCAAAAACTTCCGCGAACGCCCACGGCGCCACGTCCAAAAGCCGCGCAATTCGATTATTGCCGGGCGTCGATTTCACGTTCAGGATGGTTTCAACATTGCTCCGCCCTTTCTTTTTCTTACGCCTTTCCTGGTATTTCAGCATTGATGGATGTTGAAAGAAAAATATCCCATACGCCGCTTTTATGACGTCGGCACACTCGTACTGCCGGTCGCATCCCTTCCACCGCTTGCCGGCTATGCCTACTCCTATACGCTACGTAAAAACGTGTGGTACATTGCGTGTTTTCAAAAAAAATAGTATACTTTTATATATGGATACAACCCCGCCCATCCTGCCGCCCACTGACGACTGGATATTCAAACTTCTGTTCGGCGACGAGCGGCACAAGGACAACACCATCGCCCTGCTCAAGTCGTTTCTGGACCTCCCCGACGAAGAATTTGACATAACCTTTATGGACACAGCCCTAAAGCCTGAGGCTGATGAAGACAAGACCGGAATCGTGGACATCAAGGTGAAAACCAAAAGCGGAAAACTTCTTGATGTGGAGATACAGGTGAACCCCTTTCCCGATCTGGGGAAACGGATTTCCTTTTATAAATCGAAACTTGTCGTGGGGCAGATTGGGGAAGGGGAACGGTATGACGTCATCCAGCGAGTAATCTGCGTCTGCATACTGGACTACCCGCTATTCCATGAGACGGAAGAGTACTTGAACAGGTTCAGGTTTTACAATCCGGAGAACGGTCTGTGCTTTGAGGGGATGCCGGAGGAGATATACACGATGGAACTGCCCAAGGTTCCCGCAGAGAGCGACGGGAGGGTGGTATGGGACTGGATGCAATTTCTGCGCGGAAAGCGAAAGGAGGATTTTGAGATGATAGCGGAGAGGAACCCCGATGTGCGGGACGCGGTAAATACGTTGTACCGGATTAGCGAAGACCCGGAAGTACGGGCGCAGATGGAGTGCCGGGAGAAGGCGCGGCGCGACCATGCGACACTGCTGTACGCGGCCTTTCAGGAAGGCGAAGCGCGGGGCGAAGCGCAGGGCGAGGCGCGAAGCCGCATGGAGATTGCCAGGAACATGAAAAGACTGGGCTTGCCCCCGGAAGTGATAGAAAAGGCTGTTGGACTTAGACCGGAAGCCATTAAACAGCTTTAGCCTGCCATTACCGTTGCGGAAGGAGGATTTTGAGATGATAGCGGAGAGGAACCCCGATGTGCGGGACACGGTAAATACATTGTACCGGATTAGCGAAGACTCGAAAGTACGGGCGCAGATGGAGTGCCGGGAGAAGGCGCGGCGCGACCATGCGACACTGCTGTACGCAGCCTTCAGGGAAGGCGAGGCGCGAAGCCGCATGGAGATTGCCATGAACATGAAAAGACTGGGCTTGCCCCCGGAAGTGATAGAGAAGGCCGTTGGACTTGGACCGGAAGCCATTAAACAGCTTTAGACTGCCATTACCGCTACGGAAAGAGGATTTTGAGATGATAGCGGAGAGAAAGCTCGATGTGCGGGACACGGTAAATGCGTTGTACCGGATTAGCGAAGACCCGGAAGTACGGGCGCAGATGGAGTGCAGGGAGAAGGCGCGGCGCGAAGCGCGAAGCCGCGTGGAGATTGCCCGGAACATGAAAAGCCTGGCTTACCCTCGGAAGTGGCGGGACGGCATCCACTTTCTTTCATCCATATGATTAATTTTCGCTGATCGCCTCGGCACTCGGTCCCCTTTCGTCTTCCTTTTCCATACTAATAATATGCCACATTTTCTTTATTAGCTTGTTCGACAACTCCATTAAATATACAGTTCAAAATTAACAATACCGCAGATGAGAGTCATTCTCAGCGCATGTCTTCTGCGATGATTCCGGTATGGGTATGCAGTGATCTTGAACGTCTTGATTTTTGCGTGAATATGCCCAGCGACCGCCCTTCTTCTCGCGAGGCGTCTGTCATACGCTTTTTCCCGCTCATTCAGCCTATGATTCTTGCTCGTCTTTTGGGGCGTCCGGATGCCGCCGTGAGTCCCTCTTCCCGCGCCGCATGTCCGCTATCCGCCAGCTCTTCCGGTTGATTGTCACCTGGGTCTTTATGGCGCGACGCTTCTTTTTCCCTGAATAACACTCTTTTTGGCTTTCTTTGGACACCGCAATGAGCTTTCGGTCGCGTCAACCACGACACACCGGATTTCCTGCGGCATCCCGGCGAGGGCTTTCCTCCCGGGCGGTTTGAAGGTTTTATCCCCGCTTGACGTATCCTCAACCTATTGGATCGCCCCGCAATCGGCCCCGATAGACTCCATGTCGCGGCGCTCCCGGCGGCATTTGAGCGTTATGAAGAGCTTGTATTCCACCGTCAACTTCGGCGGACTGCCGCCCTGCCTGTGTAACGCCTCAAATTCCTTTTGGAGAATGGCTTTCACCTTCTCTCCCTGCTGTTCACTCCAAACAATCGCTTGAAAGCCTCTTCTGTGGCGTCCTTTTTCTTTTTCAGCCGATCATGCCTTATTCTATCATTCTCGGGGTTGTCGAACAAGTCTATTGTTTTACCCGGCATAGCATAACAAGGATATTCTTTTTTAAGCCATTTGGCCGCTTCTTCAGGAGACCATCGCTTTTCCAACTGGGGTTTGACCATGCTCCACACCTCGCCGCTCATTTTAAGACGCAGGCGCCGGCTCCTTCGGACTTCCAGACGCCGGGCTTCGGCAAGCTCCGGATTGTACATCCTCTTGTCCACGCCCTTTTCCAGCTCGCCGACGACGAAGGCTTAAACCCTTCAACATACAGCAACCTGAATATGTCCATCCGTTCTGCTAACATCATTCTTTGACAACTCATCCTTCCTCCTAGCTCATTATACTTTTTGCGCTAGGAATTGCCGAGGGACTTATTTATTTAAAATATATTTTATTATATTCACAAAGAAATCCCTCACTTGATTATATTTCAACAGGCGTCTTGTTTTTATATTATTCATATTTTTTAATTTTCATAAATTATTTTATCCAATTTTTTATTTTCTTCTTCTAATAATCTTATCTGTTTATTTTCTCTTTCTATTTCCAGTTCCAATATCTCCTTTTGATATTTTAATTTTTCAATTTCTTTTTCCCTTTTATTTTTTATGTTCTTATGCATAAATGTAAACACTATTGCGGGTAAACCTACAAATAATGATAAAACCGCGATACTTCCAGTTATAATTCCAGTTAAATCCATTGGCTTTTCCTTTGCTTCTATTCTACATTGGTTTGTTTTCTTATGTCAACCCATTTTCCAATAAATTTTATTATATATTCTCCAATTAATTTTAGTCCAAATGGCGCATAACACCCTATTCATGCGCCACATATAAACACGTTGGCGCGCTAATAGTCAAGCGGGGTAAAGCGAGAGACGATACTGCGAAAGTTGTTGCGGGTTACACAGGCGAACGGCTTGCGAAACGAACAATTCCACGGCGAAACGGTTCGATAAGGATGAGAAGCGTGATCCCGGTCCGGGGTTTGTCAAAAAGGCGTTGATTTCATCCAAAATATCAGCGACTTCCGTCTGATCCCAGCCGAAAGCGGCTGTTTCGCTGGATCATCCAACATCGTGATCCATTTTAACGACCGCGAGAAATCGGCTATACAAGAAGCCGGAAACCGTGGTATACTGCTCACAATATGCCGCTTTTAGCCGATTTTCACAACCATTCCTGCCTCTCTCCGTGCGGGTCCCTTGATTTAAGCCCTCGTTCTTTGGCGGAACTGGCGGCGTCAAAAGGAATTGAAGTCCTCGCGCTCACGGATCACAATTCAAGCCTGAACTGTCCGGCGTTCGCAAAAGCCTGCCCCCGGTACAACATTCTGCCGGTTTTTGGCATGGAAGCCACCACTTCGGAAGAAATTCACGTGGTGTGCCTGTTTACGAGCCTTGAGGCGAGCCTTGGCTTCAGCGAATACGCCTATTCCATTCTTACGCCTTTTCCCAATGATCCTGAAAAGACCGGGGATCAAGTGTTTGTTGACGAGCATGACGACATTGAAGGCGAGGTTGAGTATTATCTGGTGAATCCACTTGACCTAAGGGTAGACCAGATAGGCGGCAAAGTCGCGGAGTATGGCGGCGTCGTGATTCCCGCGCATGTTGATCGTCCGGCGTTTTCCATGACAAGCCAGCTCGGCGTGGTGGTTCCCGGTCCTTGGGTTGCGGTGGAATGCGTACGGCTGCCTCCCTCGGTTGACACGCTGGGCTATCCGCTCACCACCTCATCGGATGCGCATTATCCTGAACATGTGGCGCGGCGCCCTTTCTCGCTGGACATTAGCATGGAGGAGCTTGCGCCGCATGGTTTGGCAGGGGAGGCGGACATGGCGGCTTTGATGAAGGCGTTGCGAAAAAGACCCTCGTATAAAAAAACGTAAAAAATTTTTGTACCATGTAACATTTATGCCGCTCTACTGTTTATTATAGTACATTCCTCCTATAAGACATATGTAATACCGTTGCCGTTCTCCTCCTTTCGGCGACGGTATTTTTTTTGCGCCATTGCTTTTTTTAGCGAAAACCGGTATTGTATACGCATCGCCCGAATGAACGAAAACAGAACAAGGCTCATCATTTTCATATTTGTCGGCGCTCTGCATGCGTTTCTCCTCTTTTTCATAGCGTTTAAGATAAACACGGTGATCCCGAATGGAGAAGACGCGCCAAAGGTGATGAAACTCGCGGATATTCGGGAAGACGCGCCGCCGCTTCCGCCGCCGCCGCCCCGCAAGGTGGAGCCAGCGCCGGTTCCATCGCAAAACATCGCGCCTGCGGTTGCGGAAAATATGATCGCGACCGATAAACCGCCAGCGGATCAGGTGATAGGCGATCCTGAATCCGGGGTATACGAGGGCGAACTCGTGGATGTTGAGCCTGCCATAGACTTCCTTCCCCAACATAAAATATCAATGCCGCCGGCGTTGTCTGATGATCAGATACGCAGAAATACGGAGTATCCCGCCATCGCCCTGCGCTCCGGCGTCGAAGGCGTCGTGATTCTGGAACTGTTTATCGACAGCAGGGGAGAAATCAGGCGGATCAACATATTGAAGGAAGACCCCCCTGATCGCGGTTTCGCCGAAGCTGCGGTGAACGCATTCAGGGACATAACGGCTGTTCCGGCTGAATCGAACGGCGTCGCGGTCGCGGTGCGCTACCGGTATCCGGTGCGGTTTAAGATTAAGAGGTGATCGGGTTTCAGGGTTTCAATTACGCGGTTCGGCGCAGCAGCGACACGCTATTGCGACACACTCCTACAAGACGAAAGCTATTCTGATCCTTTCATGGATTCCGCCATCTTGATGTTCCGCAGTTTCGGCGCCATGAGAAGATCAACCGCGCCTGAAAAAAGCAGCGTGATAACGCCGGAAAGCGCAAAACCAAGGCTGGAAATGTCTCTTCCGAACATGAGATCCGCGTTTTCCGCGACGCTGATGATAAAACGGTGCAATGGAACGCCCAGAAACAAGCCCGCGACGGCTCCTATCACGCTCAACGCCGTGATTTCCCTGAAAATATAGGCGGCGGCTTCGCTTTGATGGAACCCAAGCACTCGCAACGTGGCGATTTCCCGCTTCCGTTCGTTGATATTGATGTTGGTGAGGTTGTAAATGACCAGCATCGCAAGGCAACCGGATGCGACAATCAGGATGATCACCACAACATTGATGCTGTTGAGCAGGTTGTTGTACGAGACTTGGGTTTGTGAAGTGAACGAAAGCATCATCACGGTGTCATTGGAGAGCATTTTTGCGGTGAACACGTTCTGATCTTGCTCTTCATATATGCCGGTGATCGCCAATATGGTTTGAAACTGGAGGTCTTCTTCACCGTCCTGGTTGAAAGCGTTCTTATAAGCCGCCTTTCCAATATAGCAGTAGACCCCCACATAATTTTCCGTAACGCCCGACAGCCTGAATTCACCGCTTTTCCCGTCCGCATTCTCTATGGTGAACGCATCGCCTATGTCCAAATGCAACCGATCAGCCGCCTTTTCTGTCAAGATAACGGAATATTCCGTGAAAACAAGAGGGTTTTTTGTTTTTCTCTCCCGCAGATTGATAAAATCAGGAAAAGCGTCTGGAGATTGAGGGATAATGAGCGATGATCCGAGCCTTTCATCGCCGCGTCTGATGAAACCCGATCCGCTGTGAACCGCAATCCACCGGATCTCGTCATCAATGCCGTCAAACGCTTCGGACTTGAGTTCAATGCGGACATCGTAGAGAAGAATATCGGAGAATTCGGTGCGGGCGATGTCAACGATGGAGTCTCTCAAGCCGAAGCCAGCCACCATGAGCGCGGTGCAACCCGCGATGCCAATAATGGTCATAAAAAAATGCCGCTTCTGGCGGATAAGATTGCGCGCCGTAACTTTATGGGTGAATTTCATCCGCTTCCAAATGAAGCCGATATATTCAAGCAGGATGCGTTTGCCGGACTTCGGCGCGCGCGGCAACATGAGGGATGACGGCTTTTCCCACAGCGAATGGTAACAGGCGAATATGGTCGCCGTTGTGACGGAGGCAAGCATGAGTGCGCATGCGATGAGTCCAAAGCTCCAGTTGAAAACCGTCACAAGAGGCGGCAAGTGGTACAAGGTTCCAAATGCGTTGTAAATGGCTATGGGAAGCGCCCTAAACCCGATGACCACGCCCGCTACGGAACCCGCAATGCCGGTCGCGCCGCAGTACACGAGGTACTTCACGAGAATCACCCGTTTCCTGTATCCGAGGGCTTTGAGGACGCCGATTTGGGTTCGTTCCTCAGAGACCATGCGCGTCATGGTGGTGAGCGCCACAAGCGCCGCAATCAGAAGGAAAAACACCGGAAACACCTTTGCCACGTCATTGATCTTTTCGGCGTTGCTTTTATACGCGGCGGATCCCACATTGCTGTTGCGGTCGAACACATACCACATGGGCAACGGTATGTCTATTTCAATGGTTTGTGAACGGGCGTCTTCTATTTTTTCAGCGCCTCGCCGCAACTCCATCTCGGCGTTTCTCTTTTCCCGCGCAAATTGCGCCTCGCCCGCAAAGAGTTCTTTCCGCGCGTCCAGCAGCTTCCCCCTGTTCAACGCGATCTCCGCTTCGCCCGCAACAATGTCCGCTTCCCGCGCCGCCAATTCCTGTTCGGCGGACGCGAATTCCGCTTCCGCCCGCCGCCGACCATCTTCGAGTTCCGTTCGTCCCCGCCGCAATACGGCTTCCTGTTCCGCGACGGTTTGAACGCCCGCGTTGTACGCCGCGACTCCCTCATCGTACTGCGCGACTGATTCTTTGGCTTTCCTGCTCATCATAAGAAACCGCGATGCGCGTACTTTTTCCACCTGATCCCGCGCCGCGTCAAGCTGCGCCTTGCTTTCGGCAAGGGTTCGCTTCGCCTGTGCGATCTCCCCCTCCCCCGCCTCAATAGCTCTCTCGTTGACCGCGATATCCCGTTCCGCTTGGGCTTTTTCACGCGCAAGCCGCTCCCATCCCTGGGCTATTTGGCGTTTCCCATCCTCTATCTCCGTTTCAGCCTCGGCAAGCCGATCTTCTCCATCCGCGATTTCAGTTGCGCCTGCATCCAACCGCATCCTGCCTCGCTCAAGCTCGCCATAGGCAAACGCTTTTCCCTTCTCGTATTCGGCTTCCGCTTCGGCAAGCGCTTCGTTTTTCTTCCGCTCCGCAACCTTTTGCGCTTCCGCGAGAATTTCCCGCCGCCTGACCACAGCGCGTTCTTTGCCAAAGGCTTCGATTTGCCCAACAGCCCTGTCAACAAGCTCCTGATACGCGGAAGAAAAGGATTCCAGGTCCGTGGCGCCTTTCAGGGCGATAAAAAAATCCGTGTATGCGGCGAGGTTGTAACACTGTCTGTCAACGTATACAACCATGTCAAGGCTTCCGCTCCCCGCAGTACTCGGCTCCCGTTCCATTGACAGGAAGAGCGGACTCTTGGCAATTCCAGCGACCGTATACTCAATCACGCTGAAAGCGTCGCCAAGCGTCTCAAACGAGTCGTTGTATTGGAGGGTTTCCTCTGATATGGAAATTTTGGCGCCCACTGGCGGCGTAACAAGACGCCCTCCGCCCTGCTGTACAAGACACTCGTTGGGGAACTGCGGCATCCTGCCTTCGACTATCTCCAGTTTATTAAGGCTCATGCGCTCAAGGGGAAGCCCGTACACACGGGCGACCACCGTTTCATCAGCCTCCACCGTGAGGAGCGCATCAAGCGCATAGACGCCCATCACCCGATCAACGGCGTCAAACGCGGCAAGCTCTTGTTCATCGTCCCGGGTCAACCCCATGGAGCCCTTGACAAAGACATCCATCATGGACGTTTCGTCAAAATAGCGGTCAACCGACAGCAACATGTCAGGCGTGGTGGCGAGCAAGCCCGCCAGAAAACCCACGCCCAGCGCCACGATCCCAAAGATAGCGATAAACCTGCCGAGACTGCCCCGAATTTCACGAATGATGGTTAATATGTATGTTCCACCTATTTCTTTCGACATAATGATCATCCCTGTTTCGCGCCTCCACCATCGAAGACGCCGAAATTTCGTCTTATAATACGGGTATTGCGGGATATACGCAAGTAGGAGAAACGAATGCGCAATGAGGCGCACAATAGGCGGAATATCTGGAATATAGAGAAAAATACGTTTATTATGAAGATATAATGAACCTCCCCACCCTTCAGGGCGGGGGGATTAGACCCCACTGCGAATAAAGAATCCCTGCGGCAAACCGCAGGATATTGAAGATTTCTCCTTGAAAATATTCACGTATTCGGGGAAATAAATCCCCGGCGCCCCCAGTTTTCCGCCACAAGGGGTCGGGGCGTCAACCCATTGTTATAAAAATGAATGAACGCGTATCTATGTGTCATAACCGAATATCCACCGCCTCACTTTCAAGGGCTAAAACCACGAATACACAGCGTCGGGAAATATCGTCAATGACTTCAAGCGTTGCGGCAAGTGGGTTTACTATTCGGCGTATTTCATTAGGCAATTTTTTGTTTGCGTCTTCGGCGTCAAAATTGGCGTAAAAGGCGGGTATAAATTTATGGAAACTCAACCGGAGTTTTCAGAAGTTCCCTTATTTCCTTGTCTCAATAAGCTAATGAAGTTTTACAGGGCGTGTTGACACGGGCGGCATTTTGTGCTATAGTATTTCGTATGGGCGTATCAATACCGTCTTTCAAAATGGGCGCATTGACTAACGGCACGTATCCTCTGATATCCGCATATTTCATGACATCCATCGGATGTGTTATCGCCGCCTGCGCCGTTCTACCCCCCCCCCCCCCCACTAGGATTGCCAGCATCCTGCCGCAGTCTTTCCGTCGGATTTCTTTTCTCGTTTTCAGGCGGTTTCCCGTCCGCAACACCGCCGGATACGCCCGTTTTTTCCGCCCTTTTGGGCGTTCTTTTTCCACTTTAGGGACTTCTTGTTCCCGTCCGAAAAAATCTTTTTACCGCTCCAAGAGCGCGTTTTATCATTCGTCTCTATTTCGTCGCATACGAGGGAGGCTCGTACGATGGCTAAAAACTATATTCCATCCCAATGCGGAATTTGATCGCTGGTTCAAATTTCTATCGACTACACGGAGCAGAAATGCTCCGGCAGCCCGCCGTCATGGGATCACATACCGGCGCGGTACGGACTGGCGGACGCCTACGCCACATGGATGGCGGCTTACACGCCAGCCTTGATCCCGTGTCAAGCGCGGAACACGCCATTCGGGGCTTTGTAAACCGGTATCTGCGCTTCGATCCGATCCTCACGCCGAACGTTGCGGTACGGGTGCGGTGAACAAGCGCCCTGAGAACGATATTTTTAACGTAGTCATTCCATAAGACTAAGGAGGTCATAGATATGGACAAACGGACTTTTTTATCCGCCCTGCTGGGGGCGGCGCTTTTCGCCGCCGGAGCGGGCGTAGTTGTTGCCAGGGACAACCTTGCGGTGTTGCCTTTTACCGGCGGCGAGAGAGGCGAGGGCGAAACCATAGCCGAATTGTTCTCCTTTAATGAGGAATTAAACGCGGTGTTCACACCCATACCGCGCACCAGCATCTCGCGGGCTGTCGGCAATGAGCAGCGTTTTCAGTTGAGCGCGGGCATGACGGACCCGGACACCATAGCGGCTATCGGGCGGCAACTCGGCGCCCAGTACGTCGTCGCGGGAAACATCACAAGGCTGGGGAGCCGCAATCTGCTCATCATTTCCATCATGAAGATAGACGAGTTGCGGCAGGTGTCCGGGGACATTCAAACCTACGCCAGAATAGAGGAGGTACAGTCCCTGTTGCCCGGCATGGCGCGGAACATCATAGCGGCGAGCGGGGTAAACGCGGCGAGGATCGACAAACTGGCGGTAGTGCCGGTTGAAATGGGCGGGAACATCAACTCCCATGAGGCCGACACGCTGGCGCAGATACTGTCCATATACCTGATACGGAGCGGGAAGTACGCGGTGTATCCCAGGACCGCGACGCTGGCGCAGGTGCAAGCTGAGTACAGCACCCAGTTGAGCGGCGTGACGGCGGATGAGAACATGGTGCGCATAGGGAGGGGGGGAAACCCACGGTTCGTGTTGTCCGTGGCGGCGCGGCGGTTGGGGAGCCAGAATATGTTCAACGCGGCGATCATTGATATGGAATCCGGGGCGCAAATAGCGGGGCGGTCGGAGAATTATGGGGCTTTGGACGAGGGCATAGAAGCGATGGGCCGTCTTGCCGGGCGGCTTACGGGCGCAGACCTTTCCGGACTGATCGCCGATATGAGCGGAGAAGCGCCCGGGGAAGCCGACGCCAGGGCGAGGGCGGAAGCCGCCGAAGCCGCCGCTAGGGATCGGGAAAGAGCCGCCGCTAGAGATCGAGAGAGAGCCGCCGCCAGGGCGAGGGCGAAGTCCGGCGGAGCGGCGTTCGGCTACGGCATTCTTAATCTGGCGCTGGGGCTTGGGTCGTACATTCAGGGAGACTTTGCAGGCTTCGGTGTGGCGTTTTTATCCTACGGGGCGGCTACCGGTCTTATCTGGTATGAGCTCGTCGAACTGTCAGCGGACGACGATTTTGCGAATGTTCCCGGGACTATCGGGATTGGGATAGCGGGTTTCGCGGTGTTGTATGGGTTTATCCGGCCATTTGTGTATCAGAAGAGCCGCGCCCTTGCCGACGTTCTGGACAGTATACAGGTGGCGGCCGTACCTGCGGACCGGGGCCGTACAGCGGTGCGGTTTTCGTATACGGTGCGGTTTTAGGAAGGAGATAGCATGAACATAGTTATGAACAGGGAAAGAGGGAGAAAGGCGCTGAAGGCGGCGCTTGTGGGCGCGGTTCTGTTGATGGCGTCGCCCATGTGGACGGGGTGCGACGGCTTCTTGATTGACTTCCACCCCGGAGAATCGGAAGAGGAGGAACGGCCCGGGTCGGCGCCATCCGCGCCTTCGTCAGTGTCCGCAACGGCGCTGTCGTCAAGCGGCGTCAGCGTAAGCTGGAGTTCGGTCTCCAACGCGAGCATCTATTATATCTACTATAGTACCAGCAGCGGCGGAACGTATACTTACGTCGCTTCAACAAGCTCCACTTCCTATACGCACACGGGCCGGTCGCCAAATGCCACCTACTATTACAAAATAATCGCCTATAACAGCTACGGGGAAAGTTCCCTGTCCACCAGCTACGGTTACGCGACGACATACTCGTCCAGCGGGTCGGCGCCGTCCGCGCCTTCATCAGTTACCGCAACGGCGCAGTCGTCAAGCAGCATCAGCGTAAGCTGGAGTTCGGTTTCCGGCGCGACAAGCTATTATATATACCGCGCAACCAGCAGCGACGGACCGTATACTCAGCTTGGTTCAACAAGTTCCACGTCCGTTACGCACACCGGATTGTCGTCAAACACCACCTACTACTACAAAGTGTCCGCCTATAACAGTTATGGGGAAGGTTCCCAGTCTACCAGCTACGCTTACGCGACGACATCCTCGGCAACATCAAGCATATCTCTTTCGAGTGGTACATGGTATAGCAATACCCTTGCCGCCGGAGCCACTCATTATTACAGCTTCTATGCGTATTCAGGAACCACCTACACCGTCTACTGGGAAGATGCTGATTCTAGCAACTCTTCTTATACGGGCGATATTAGGGTGTCCGCGACAACCAGCGGCGGAACATATTTATTAAACAACGTTGATATAGGATACAGTGGTCAAGATTTCTCTGTATCATCCTCCGGTTATATAACGCTCATAGTTACAGGATATACTTCTTTATCTTCCGGCCCTTACAGGATAAAGTATAACTAAAATACATCAGGCGAAGCGTTCCATAGCGGCGGTTCCTTGCGGAGCCGCCGCTTTTTTTTGCGGGGCGCGTATACACGCGAGACGTTTCCACAAGCGCCCCGCGTTCTCTATATGCGCCTACTTCATCCGCTTGTACGCCTTGATCTCCTGACGTAGCCGCGACGCGAGTTCCTCACGCGGAAGCCGTATCTGCTCCATGGAATCGCGGAACCGGAGCGTTACGGTTCCGTTTTCTTTGGTTTCATAGTCAACCGTCACACAGAACGGCGTGCCGGCTTCGTCCTGCCGCCGGTACCGCCTGCCTATGGCGCCGCCTTGATCGTAGTCTGTGGCGAAATCCTCGCGCAGTCCGGCGCGTATATCCTGGGCAAGATCAGCCAACCCGTCTTTTTTCTGCAACGGCAGCACCGCGACCGTAATGGGCGCAATTGTAGGATGAAAACGCAGAACCGTACGGCAATCGTCCTCGTTGCCCTTGTCCGCGACCTTTTCCTCGTCGTAGGCGTCGCAAAGCGCCATGAGGAGCGTGCGAGTAAGTCCAGCGGAGGTTTCGATAATGAAGGGAATGTACTTCTTGTTGCCGTCATCCTGATCGATGTACTGCAAATCCTTGCCGGAATAGTCCGCGTGGCGGGTAAGATCGTACTGGGAGCGGTTATGCACGCCCTCAAGTTCTTTCCAGCCCATAGGGAACAGGTACTCAATGTCGTAGGCGTCTTTCGCGTAGTGGGCAAGCTCGTCCGCTCCGTGCTGATGCCAGCGCAGATGATCCATCTTGACACCTAGTTTTTCATAATACGCCCAGCGCCGCTTCGTCCATTCGTTGAACCACTCGACATCGGTTCCGGGCTTCACAAAGTACTGCATCTCCATTTGCTCAAATTCGCAGGTGCGAAAAATAAAATTTTTGGTGACGATCTCGTTTCTGAACGCCTTGCCGATTTGGGCGATGCCGAAGGGCAGCTTCATGCGGTTGCTTTGAATAATGTTTTTGTAATTGACGTAAATGCCCTGGGCCGTTTCGGGGCGCAAATAGATGGCGTTGTTGTCATCATTTGACTCAACGGGACCGATATGGGTCTTGAACATGAGGTTGAATTTCCGCACGTCGGTAAGCTCGCCGCCACATTCAGGGCATTTTTTTTCAAACACACATTCAGACGGAATTTGATCCGCCCGGAAGCGGGTCTTGCACTTCTTGCAATCAACAAGCGGATCCGTAAAGTTCTCAACATGCCCCGAAGCCTCCCATGTGCGCGGGTGCATGAGAATCGCCGCGTCCAGTCCCACGATTTCATCATGAAGCCGGGTCATTTCTTTCCACCAATTTTGCGCAATGCGGTTTTTAAGCTCCACGCCCAAAGGGCCATAATCCCACGCGCCGTTCTGCCCGCCGTATATTTCAGACGATTGAAACACAAAGCCGCGCCGCTTGGCAAGGCTCGTGATCTTTTCCATTGTAGCGGCTCCCTGATACGTTTGTAATTCAGACATATCTTCTCCTAAAGTAATTGGGCGCGCCACACTCCGCGCGCTTTTTTTCGATGTTCATTATGTTCATTATAGGCATGTTGCGGGTGGTTGACAAGCGGCAGGGGAAACCGGACTACAGCCCGATTTCCCCTTAAATCTAAGGCGACTTTCCCAAAACTGGCGCTCCGCGCATTTTGGGAAAGGTTTTAATGAGAGCCTTTTTCAAAACACGAACCTTTAGTTCGAGGGTGACAAGGTTGCCTATAGACTATTGCCAAGCGCCACCGCCGCATGCCTGTACCATGGCCTCTATGATCGCTTGGCTTTCGGGCGAGTACGGCTCTCCTGCGCTCCGGTCGAAAAGTCCGAACATCTCGCCGGAGTCAAACGCCCCATTGTCCCAGTAAATGGGAACAAGTCCAAACTCGTGGGCTTTGCCGTAAACATAGGAAAAATAGTCAAGCCGCGTCTGCTCGTACCCTTCCTGCCATACGGCGCCGCTTTCGCCGATAATGACCGGAATCGATTTTCCCGTGATAAATTTATTGGCGAGAGCTTTAAAAGTGGCGTCCACCGTGGCTTTATCCGTTGCGGAACCCCAGTTATGCCGGGTTCCCGCGATGCAGAATTCGTAGGGGTCGTAGTAATGTACCGCTACGATGAGCTTGTTCACCGTGTTGCGCTTGTCTTCAGGCAACTTGAAATATTCGGCTGTAGTGTGCTTTGGAACCGCGCAGTATCCAGGTATAATGAGAAACCGGCGCTGGTTGTTGCCGCCCGCGCTACGTACGGCGTCCACAAAGACCTGCGTCCAATTGTTCAGTATTTCGTACTGGGGTTTTTGAACAGCTTCGGCGCCCCATCCCCAGTCGCCGTCATGCAATTCATTGAACGCCTCAAACATGAGATAATCATCGTAGTCTTTGAAGTATGTGGCGATCTGCGTCCACACCCGCTCAAATTGCGCGGTCACCCGCTCCATGCCTTCCTTGCTCTGGCGGGCTGTGTTGAGGGAAAGCCAGCCATTCTCCTTCACTACGTTGCCGTTTTTTTCAACAGACCCATCATGGTGGATGTTGATGATTGCCTTGAGTCCGGCGTTATGCGCGTATCCCACAACCTCCGCGACACGCTGCAAGAAATCTTCGTCAATGTGGTAGTCCGGGGCATCGCCAATGTGTCCCATCCATGTAACGGGGATGCGCACAATACTATATCCGGCGGCTTTTACGCCGTCAAAAATGTCATGGGTAATGCGGGGGTTCCCCCATACGGTTTCTCTTGACACGCCCTGATTATAGGCGTCAAGGGCGTTTCCCAAATTCCACCCCACAGCGATCCCCTCTTCTTTGAAATAAGAGAGGGAATCACGTTCCGTGCCCGCAGCGTCGCTGTCATTCTTCTTGTTTGCAGACTTGCATCCTGAGAACAGCAATCCCAAGAGCAACGTCCACATCAAAATGCATGCCGTCATTTTGCAGCCTAGCGTGATAGTAGTCTTCATAATAGTATAACTCCTCTGAAAAATATAGGAGGCGGTTTCCCGCCTCTTATACTATCGGCGCCTCTCAAGCAATGACGCGAAAAAACTATAAAACTTGAGTTATATACGCTGTACGCGCCCATAATTTGTGATATTTCCGTTCAATTGGTTAATTCTCCTCCCTGAATATTTCTGGAGGAAGGCGTCCGCTTTCACTATCTCACACTCTAGCGTTAATGAGCATGAAATAGTGGTTTTAGACAATTCTTCTGTTGGGATAGCAAAAATACTGGGGAAGCGCTACAGATGTTGTAATACCCGAAAAAATAAACAATCTTCCTGTTATCGCCATTGGAGATTATGCGCTTTACGAAAACGACCTGACAAGCGCTGTTCCCAATGGCGCTGAACTTTGACAAGACTATAAGAATAACAAGGCGGTAAGAGGGGGCGAAGCAGATCACACTGCGGTTTGCGCCGCTCTTTTTTATCGTGTGACACGCTCCGTGATCGGCGGAAACCGTCGGAAACCGTCGGAGATAGGGAACTCTTGACAAGACCGTGTAAATAGAAGATACTGTACATACGCTCTTTACCGCCCAAGGAACAATCGTGGATTTAGAATTATTGCAGGAACGCGCGCGTATTATGAGAGACATACGCCGGTTTTTTGACGAACGGAACTATTTGGAGACGGACACGCCGGTTCTCGCGCCCAATCTCATACCGGAATCGTGCCTCGAAGTGTTTGAAACGACGTACATGCCGCCTGCGGCGTCCAAAACGCGAAAAAAACAGTCTTACTTTCTGACGCCTTCGCCTGAAATTTGGATGAAACGCCTCATCGCCGACCACCGCGTCGACCTGTACCAAATCGGGAAATGTTTCCGCAACGGCGAATCCGTCGGACGGTTGCACAGCCCGGAATTTACCATGCTGGAATACTATACGATGGACGCGGATTACGAGGATTCTCTTGACATAACCGAAGCGCTGTTCGCCGCGCTCTTGCCCCAAGCCGTACGGAAAAGCCTTAGCCCGCCTTTCTTGCGCCTCACCGTTGAAGATGCGTTCAGGGAATTAGCCGGTTTCAGCCTTTTCTCCGCTGTTGAAAAAGGCAGACTGGAACTGGAAGCGCGCGCGCTCGGTTTGGACCCGCCCGCAAACATGGGAACAGCCGCCCTGTACGATCTGATCTTCGTTCATGCGGTTGAGCCGCGCCTTCCCCGCGACAAACCGGTCGCGCTCATGGACTACCCGGCGTTTACACCCTGTTTGGCGAAGAAAAGCGCGGACGGGCTAACCGCCGAGCGCTGGGAACTGTACGTGCGCGGCATTGAGCTTGCGAATTGCTATTCCGAGGAAACATCGCCGGAAAAGGTTCGCGCTTTTTTTGAAGAGGAAGCTACGGCCAAGGCGGAACACGCGCTCACGCCTCATGCCGTTGATAGGGATTATTGGAAGGTGTTCTCTCCGCGACAGGAAGCGTATCCCCGCTGTTCAGGCGTCGCTATGGGCGTAGACAGGCTTATTATGAGCGTCACCGGACGCTCCAATATAGACAGCGTGTTGCCGTTCCCCATGCGGTGTTTTTGAGGAGGCGCGTTGTATTTTGAGTTGACGCCGGCGTTGATCGAAGACATGCTCTTTTGCATGGAAAATCAAAACGTCCGGTTCGTTTTGGATACTGAAAATGCGTCTGTGGTGGACAAAGATGACAGCGAGGGCGTCGTGGATACGAACGATCTCAGCGGCGACCGGTACATCCCCATCCCCGAGTGGAATTCATCCGATGGATTCCACTTGATGGAATGTTTTGCCGCCAGCTTTCACAACCCCCTCGTGAGGGACGCCTTGCAGTCGAGCCTTGTGCAGGGCAAAGGCGTTTTCCGCGCATTCAAAGCGGCTTTGAACGAATTTCCCGGCGCGGAAAAACACTGGTTTTCCTTCAAACGGAGAAGGATGCGGCATAGGATTGTGTCATGGTACAACGCGCTTCGGGAACAGAGGAACATGGAAAAGATCGGCGAAGAGCCTGATGAAACCGAAGACCTGTTTCCAGAGGATTTCATCTTCCGCTCATACGAGGCGAAAGACGCTGACGCGGTGAACGCCCTGCACAACAAATGCGGCGCAGGGAATTCGCATGATGTGGGGGATCCTGTTTTTGTGGTCGAGACCGCGTCCCATGACTTCGTGGGCTTCATCGCCGTCACACGAAAAAAAGCCGTTCTCTCTATATGCAATCTTGAAGTCCATCCCGAATACAGGGGGCTGGGCATTGGATCCGAGCTATGCTCCCGCCTTATACAAACCCTCGAACAGGAACACGCGCCAAAAGTCTATATGGATCTGCCTGTTGAGTTTGAAGGATTCTCCCGCTTCCTCTACCGCTCATCGTTTAAGCCGGTTGCGACGCGATACTGTCTTGAGATGCGTTGACGCGCCGCCCTCGCGGATACGCGCCGCAGGCATCAGCCCCAGCCGCGAATGAAAAGCAGCGCTATCGCTCCGACAAAGAAGACATTCGCCCCGATGCCCATGATGACGCAGATAACCGCGCCCGCCTCGCAGATCGCGGCTTTCAAGGAGTAATAACGCGCCTGCCTCCGGTTGCGCGGCTCCCGTATCGCCAGCATGTCCGAGGATATGCTGGCGGTCTCGGATTGTTTCCGTAAAAAACGGCCGAGCGCAGTGAACAGGACTCCGGGCGGAAAGAACGGGAAAAGCGGTATGAACACCGCGATAAAGGCGGTTATTACCGTGAGCCAAAGCGCGGGATGCCGCAGAAAGGAGACAGCCGTAATAATGAGGGAGAACGCCCCGATAAGGATGGCGTAGGGCGTAATGACGTTCCAGTAGTCGTTCTTGTTTCTGCTTGCGCGTATAATACGTAGAACAAGGTCTTCCTCTTCCGTATCGTATAGAACGGCGATGAGCGGATTTTTCCTGGTTGAAGCGAAAATGCGCCGATTCTGCCGCTGAACAATCTCTCCGGCGACAAAAATCTTCATGTCTTCGGAAAAACCGGAAAAATCGGGGAGGCTGCGCCGCAGGATGTGTCGCAAGCTGTTGTTGTTGATGAAAAAAAGATGCGCGTTCCGCAACTCAACGGGAATCAGCAAAGAATCGCTTTTGACCCACAGCATGTTGTCTGACGTGGCTTCAATTTTTCCGGAAAACCGGCGCTGCGTGTCCTGGACGCCTTCCCGCTCAAGCAACCGCCACGTTTCATAGTCCAGAAGCGGTTTGCGCAGAACTTCCTTGAACCGCTGCCGGAAAACCTTCCTGCGCCAGCGGCGCATGCATATTCCGGCTAACGGCGCAACGCCGTACCAGAAAACGAGGATGCCGGCAATGGCAAGCAAATCAGCTATTTTCATGTCGAGTGTTCATACCTTTTAAGAGAGCCTCTAAAACCTCAACCGGAGTTCCAGAGGTTCCCTTAAATCTAAAGTCCGTTGTTCCCGGCGGCGGCGCGACGCCGCCTTGTGAAGCCGCTCTTTATGATACAGCATATACGAAGAAAAAAACAGGCGGGGCGAAAAAAAATAACGGTCAAGAAGAAAATTCACTTGATTTAATTTGACGTATTGTGCATACTATCTGTAATCAATAAAAAACGCCAAAGGAGATGTTGCGGCTTGATGGCAAGATTCAACACTTGTTTAAGATTGGGTTTACTCTGTTCGATCATAGTATGTACCATTGTGTTAATTTTTCCTATAAAAGCTGACGCCGCCAAGCCTGAGTTGCAATTAGAAGCGGTAGAAGCTCTGGAAGCCCGCGGCGGACTCGGGCTTGTCGATGTCATTGACAGCAAGGACGGCGCGGACAACGGGACTACAGCCGAGATTGAGCCGGAAGATTTCTCCAAGCCGAAAATGTTGCTGTACACCTCCTATACGGTTCAGAAAGGCGATACGGTTGGCGAAATCGCCCAGCGATTCGCCCTTGAACAGGGAACCCTCATATCGGTGAACAATATAACAAACGCCAGAGCCTTGCAAATAGGACAGGTCATCAAAATCCCAAACCAGGACGGGGCGCTTGTAAAAGTTGAAAGAACAGCGGCGGAAAAAAGATTGCCGACATTGAACGAATTTATACAGACGCTTTCCAAAAACAAAAAATATCAAGGGATTCCCACTTCAGAAGAGAAATTGCAAGCCTTCGCCGCATCCATACAAAGCGCAAATGAATTGTTTATGGATATACATGAAAGATTCGGCACGGAAACCAAAAATGTTTTCATTCCCAACGTCAAGATAAGCAATCTTGACTTGCAGGAAATTAATGGAGATATTTTCCTTTGGCCCGCTCGCGGGTACATCACCGACTCCTACGGCTACCGCAAGGATCCATTCGGCGGCGTGTCCCGCGAATTCCACAACGGCATGGACATAAGCGCCCGTACAGGCACGCCGATTGGAGCCGCCATGGCTGGGCGCGTAACCTTTGCGGGCTGGAGCGACTCCTACGGATACCATGTGGTGATCAGCCATTCGGGAGGTTATCGCACTCTGTATGCGCACATGAGCGTCATCATCGCCAAGGCGGGCGTTTACGTCAACGCGGGCGAGCTGATCGGCAGAGTGGGCAGCACCGGTCGCAGCACCGGCGCTCACCTGCACTTCACCGTGTACAAGAACGGCGTTACGGTAAACCCGCGTGTCTTGTTGCGGTAACTGGCGGCTTTCGCCAGCGGCAGCAGCCAGCGGCGAAAGCCGATGGAGCGTGTGTGGATTGGCGTGAATTAACATACAACAAAACCTTTGAACAGGAAGTGCGGGGGCTTGAACGCCGCCGCGCCTCAACCGCGTGCGCTATTGAAGAGATCGAGTCCCTCCTTGAAAGCCTCTACAACCTGGACGGCGACAATTGGATTGGACGCGGAGAAGTGCAGGACATTGTAATGGCGGCGACCATCGCCGCGCACGAGCATTTTCTTGCCGAATGGCGTACGGAAGACACGAACCACACGAATAGGATATACGAACCGCACGAACTTGCTGTTGGACATCATCGCTAGAAATAACGAGTCCGCGCCATTCGTGTTCAAAGAAAGGAGCGCGTACCATGTCCCATGGTAATTTGAATTCGCACGAAGACAATCCGCCTGCTGAGTTTGACGGCGCGTTGTTGCCAGTTATTCAGACCACGATTTCTTTTGCCATCGTATCCCGCGCGCGCAATAGTGAACGCCTCATATCGCTGCTCAAAAGCCTGGCGCCATTGAAAGATGAACTGGCGCTTATTCTTGACAACGATGATGAAGACCTGCGAAACCGGCTTGCTGATTATGCGGATACGGTGGTACAACTTCCAGGCAAGGGGTGCTTTGAAGAATATGCGGCGGATATTTTTTACCACTGTACCAAAGACTGGATATTCAGGATAGACGATGACGAGACGCTCAGCGCCAACTGCACCAGGGACCTTCTTGAGCGTTATACAGCAAAGCGTTTGGTTAACGCCTGGTGGATTCCCCGGAAATGGTTTGTTGACAGCGCCCGGTACATTTGTTCGGGGCAGTGGTTCCCGGATTATCAACTGCGGCTGTTCCGCAACATTCCGGGCATTCTCACATTGCCGGGGCGCATCCACGAGCCATTGCGCGTTCTTGGGCGCAATGAGCGTTTGGATGAAATATGGCTTGAACATTGGGATTTGCTTACGCCAAGAGAAACGCGGGAAAAGAAAACCGTCCATTACGACACGTTGCGTCCGAATAACGGCTGCGCCTCTTTTTATTTGTATGAAGACGAGACCTATACCTGCATGACCCCCCCCCCCCCCCGACTGGGCTGGAGTGTGGCGCTGAAAACCGCTGCATAACCGTTATTCCGCACACGATGCAAAAAGAACTGCGCTACTGCGTGGAAATACAAATGCGCGCGGCAGGAGAGACAGCCGCGCTTCTCGCCCAAGATGATAGGATGTTTCTGTCATACCACTGGTATAATCATGACAAGACCGTCTATCAATGGGATTATCCCCGCTTCCATCCATTCGCCATGCAGGAAGGCTGTTTCCACGCGGTCATGCCGGTTGAGGTTCCTGTGCGCCCAGGCGTGTATTACTTTCAGGCGGACATTGTGCAGGAACAGGTCAGGTGGTTTTGCGGCGCCGGGCTTTTATCATCGAACTATATTGAAATAACGGTGGAATGACCGGCGGATTCAAAGCAAATTCAAAGCGAATTCCTAACAGATTCTAATAAGCGGGACGGGCGGCGTTGTCATTGGCAAAACCGCCCGCGTTACTGAAAGCCCCCGGAAACGTCCCGGAACCGCCCTCCCCTACTCGCCGAGTTTTCTTGCCATCGCTTCCGCCGCGGCTTTTCCATCCGCAATGGCGCGAACCACAAGGCTTGCGCCAAAACGGGCGTCTCCCGCAGCCCAGACTTTGGGATTCGACGTATGAAAACTCCCCTGGGTGCGGATGTTGCCGCGCTCGTCAAACGCAAGATTGAAGTCTTTGGCGACGCCTTCCTGCGCCACGTGGGTGAAGCCCATTGCCAAAAGCACGAGATCGGCGCCGATTTCAAATTCGGAATGGGGGATTTCACTCATCACCCACGCGCCGTTTTTCAGGGTCCAGTCAACGCGACACGCCTTAACTGCGTCAACCACAGCGCCCGCGACTCCGGCGCCGCTTTTGCAGATAAACGCCTTGGTGTTGACTGACCACAACCGCTCGCCGCCCTCTTGATGGGAACTGGACGTTTTAAGCAGCCTGGGCCACAGGGGCCACGGCTCTTCCGGCGGACGGTGTTCCGGCGGTTTGGGCAACACTTCGATCTGCGTCACTTTCATCGCGCCCTGGCGGTTGCTGGTTCCCACGCAGTCTGACCCGGTGTCGCCGCCGCCAATGACCACAACCCGTTTGCCGTACGCGGAAATGGGGCGCATGGTGTGTTTTTCTCCGGCTATTGTCCTGTTTTGCAGGGAAAGAAAGTCAAGCGCCTGCACAATGCCCGCGTTTTCGCGCCCCGGCACAACAATGTCTCGCGGTTCGCGCGCGCCTATGGTGAGGAGCGCCAGGTCGAATTCACGCTCAAGGTCTTTCGCGTTGACCACAGAGGCGTCCGCTCCGGTGGCGCCGAATCCAAACCGTCCGGCTCCGACGCGGGTGTTTGTTTTGAAGACGACGCCCTCCTCTTCCATGATGGCGATGCGCCTGTCTATAAAACTTTTGTCAAGTTTGAAGTCAGGGATGCCGTAGCGCAGATACCCGCCCGCCTTGCGATCCGCTTCGTATACCGTTACCGTGAAGCCGGCGCGGTTCAGGAAATACGCGGCGGACAGCCCCGCAGGTCCCGCGCCGACCACGGCGACCTTTTTTCCGTTCCGCGTCTTTGGGGGGCGCGGCATGACATAGCCCCTTTCAAACGCCTTTTCTATGATGGAATATTCATTCTGTCTGATGGTGACCGGCTCGTCATTCGACCCAAGCACACACGCGGCCTCGCAGAGCGCGGGACACACGCGCCCTGTGAATTCCGGAAACGGGTTTTCATGTTCAAGCGCGACCCACGCGCCGTACCAATCGCCCCTGAAAAGCCTGTCCTGCCATTCCGGGCAGACATTGGACGCCGGACATGCCCAGTGGCAAAACGGCACGCCGCAGTCCATGCACCGGCTCGCCTGGGCTCGCCGCTCCCCTTCGGTCAACTGAAGCTCCACTTCGCTATAATCATTTATGCGCTCTTCAACCGGTCTGTACCCGGCGGTCTTGCGCGGCGTTTTCAAAAAACCTTTCGGATCACCCATTCCGCACCTCTTTTATTATCGGTTTAAGCCACTGGCAATCGTTTTCTCCATTGCCTTGAAATTGCCTTGAAACAATACTTGGTTTTTGGATAAAGATCAAGGATGGGACACGAACAGCACGAACAGAAGGGGCGTAGTGAGAGGGCACCGCGAATATGACCGGATTCGTCCGCTTTGACACGAACGGCACGAACTTGTTGTTAGATGGCGTTGGCAGAAACGTTCAAGACACGCGCAAAAGTGTCTGACGCCATAAGCGGGATACGAACAGCACGAACAGAGGGGGCGTAGTTGGCGTTGGCCGCGAGTATGAGCGGATGAGCTTGCTTTGACATGAACGGCGCAAACGTGTTGTCGGATGGCGTTAAACGTAAGCCAAACCGCCCTTTCCAATATGATAAAAATTGAGTATTATAAAAAAAAGGAGGATGGACATGACCCCGATACGATTTGATGAAGCCGACGACCCCATTGACATTTGTCTGGACAACGTGTTCAAGGCGGTGTTCACCAAAAACACCCCTGAATCCCAGGGCGCCCTTTCAAACCTGCTCTCCGCCCTCACCGGGCGGAATCTGATGGTCGTCGCCATAAGCGCCAATGAGCCGCCCGTTGACAACATCCGGGACCGGCAAATCCGGTTCGACATTAACTGCAAAGCGGCGGATGGCGAACTGGTGAACGTGGAGATGTCGCTCAACCCCGATGTCTTTGAACCTATCAGGCTGGAGTTTCATGCGGGAAAGCTCTTTACCGGCCAGGACATCCGGGGGAAGAGCCGGAACTACGGGGATCTGAAAGAGTCATGGCAGATAGCGTTTCTGGTGAAAGGCCGGTTTTTCCCGGACGATGATTTCTTTCATAATTTTGAGTATTATGATCCGGCGCGGCGAATCTCGCTTAAGGGGAGGAGCCGGATAATCACCATGGAGCTGTCGAAGGTGGAGCGGGTGGGGGCGAAGTCCGTGAGAGAGATGACGGCGCAGGAGCATTGGGCGTATTTTTT